>CAZYDL010000087.1:0-5277 GCA_964646305.1 uncultured Desulfobacula sp.
TTCATTCATATAACGTGAAATACGACGGATTGTACCACCCTTGCCAGATGCATCCCGGCCGTCACAGAGAATTATCATTTTCCGACCGGTTTTTTCTAAATGCTGCTGAAGTTTTATAAGTTCCGCCTGATAAGGCTTAAGCTCATCCTTGTTATAATATTTTTCCAGTGCTTTCTCGAGAATTTTATCTTTATCTTTATTTTTCAGAAGTTTCCTTACTTTTTTAATACTTTCACTAGGATCCCTGATACTTGCTAATTTATTTTCAATCCGGTCAAGAGCTGATTTGATAAGGGCTGAGACGCGTTTGTCAGCAATATCTTTTTTTGCAAGAATGGTTTTTTTTTTACTTTGCATGCCTATATGTTTTTTAGTCATGGTATCCTCTAAAACTAGTGTTAAAACGCCTGAAATTCACTAAACATCATGTAAAAAAAAATGTCAATCCATTTCTATCCTTGATGCATGCAATAATTTCATATGGTTAAAATTTAATAATACTATTGCCAGAATATATTAATTCAATGCAACAGGTTTGTGCAGCCATTTTTTTTTGTCAGCCACCCTGCCGCATTTTGTACATACGAATTCTGGATTTCTGACGATGTCGCTAAACTCATCAAATTTTTTATCTATATCATTTTTCTTCCATTTGCAGAGACGTTTTTCTTTTTTTGCCATTTGTCCTCCCTTCTTCTAACTAAAATAATAGAATAAATAATATTCAGTGATTACCAAAAAAAGATGTTGGTGACAATATCTTTTGTAAATACTTGATATAAAAAATCCAGCAGCACTAAATCAGGAGATGAAAAACCAGTGTTTGAAACGCATAATCAGGTAGTTGGGCAGATTAGGAATCAATTCTTGCATAATTTTAGTTTTTGTGGTTTATCTTGCACATGAAAAAAAGAAATTATTCTTTGAAAAACTCCCATGAAAAATCAAACAATAGAGCTGGTATCAAAAAAATGAAACCAGGTTCTGATAAATCTTTAAGGCCTGTGTTTAAAAAAATTGGAAAACCTGAAAAAACAAGGTTCAGACCTGATCCTTTTCAACTTCAAGCCATTAAATCAATAGAGAAATCAGATTGCCTTGTCACAGCCCCAACTGGTGCCGGCAAAACCTGGATTGCCCAGCAGGTTGCACAGGATGTGATACAAAGAAAAGGCAGAGTCTGGTATGCAACACCTTTAAAAGCCTTGACCAATTCCATCCATGCACAGTTTTCAAAACTTTTTAAAAAAGAGAATGTCGGTATTCTAACCGGTGATATAAAAAAAAATCCAGATGCATCAATTATCATAGGAACCACGGAAATTTTAAGGAACCAGCTCTATGATGCCATGTACACAGGTGAGAATTTAAACTGTGATGTGATTATTCTTGATGAAGCTCATTTTCTCGGAGATGAGCAGCGCGGCGTTGTATGGGAAGAGATCATGATCTACCTGCCTGTCAGGATTCCTTTGCTCCTGCTTTCTGCAACAATAGGCAATCCTTTTCAAATTGCAAAATGGCTTGAATCAATCCGTGGACAAAAATGCCATGTTGTGCAAAACCATGATAGACCAGTACCCCTGTTCCCTCTTTTCATGCACCCTTCCGGCACCCTTTTCCCTTTAATGCAAGCTGAAGGATCTGAAGAAAAACAGAGACTTCATAAGAAAGTTTATAAATTTGAAAAGCGTGGTAAAAAATCAGGCATTGCACCCTATGGCAAGCTCCCTCCCTTTGCAGATATTTTAGAAATCCTTGACAGATATAATTTACTGCCTGCAATCTTTTTTTTAAAATCAAGAAAAGAGTGTGACCAGGCAGTTAAACTGTGCAATTCCAGTTTGATTTCAAAACGAGCCGTTAAAAAAAGAGATCTAAAGGATAAAATCAATGATCTTGTATCTGGCAACCCTCACCTTGAAAACCACAGCCAGAGGTCATATCTTGAACAAACAGGGTGTGCATCCCATCACAGCGGTCATCTTCCCGCCTGGAAGGTGGTGGTTGAGACCCTTATGTCACAGGGTTTGCTCCATGCAATGTTTGCCACATCCACAGTGGCAGCAGGAGTAAATTTTCCTGCAAGATCAGTGGTTGTTCTAAATTCTGACAGATTTAACGGAGTGGAATTCATGTCTTTAAGCCCCAGTGAGTTCCAGCAGATGACTGGCAGAGCGGGAAGAAGAGGCATGGATAAAATAGGATTTGCAATAATGCTTCCCGGCAGATTCATGGATCTTAAATATGTTGCCAGATTAATCAATTCTCCTGCTCTTGATATTGAAAGCCAGATCACCATTAATTTTTCCATGGTTTTAAATCTCCTGTTATCCAACACTCCTGACCAGATAAAAATGCTGCTTAAAAAATCATTTGCCTCCTATCTGATAATGTCAGGGGAAAAAAAAGGCAAAAAGGCAAAAAAAAGATTTGGTGTCGGCCTTGAATTTTTGTGGGATGATTTTTTAGACCACATGGATTTTTTAATCCTGGAAAAATTTCTTACCGATGATGGAGAACTGACTCAAGATGGTTTGTGGGCATCAAAATTAAGAATTGATTCACCACTTCTTGTTGCACAAAGTATCAGAAAAAACCTTTTGCCGCAGAACGACCCTGCCCTGCTGGCTGCAATCATAGGTTCCTTTGTAAACGAAAAAGAATTCAAAGATGATATTTTATACACTAAAGCTCTGCCCAAGAATCTCAAACAAGCTTTTCTTGATGCCCGGCAGGGATTAAAACCCTTTGCCATTGAAATGCTCAAAAAAGGTTTTCATGCCCCAAACCTTTTTATTCAGCCAAGCATTCTGCTCTACTCCTGGGCACACGATGAACCCTGGGAAAATATTGTATCTTCACCTGAGTATGGGCCTGGAGATTTTGCCAGACTGAGCTTGAGAACTGCGGATAATCTCAGGCAGATATCAAAATTGGAAGATACGTTTCCTGTTATTGCCAAAACAGCAAAAAAAGCCATGTCACTTATTTTAAAAGAACCAATTGTAACATCTTAAAAGTTAAAAAAGGAATTCACAATGAAACAGATCTATGCCAAAAAAGCCCCGGATGCACTTGGGCCATATTGCCATGCCATTGTTCACAATAACATGGCTTTTTGTTCCGGGCAGATACCCCTTGATCCAGAAACCATGGAAATTGTTGGAGATAATATAGAGGAGCAGACAGCAAGGGTAATGGAAAATATTAAAATTGTATTATCTGAAATTGGCACAAGTTTGGATAAGATAATTAAAACCACTATTTTTTTAGATACCATGGATGATTTTAAGGGAATGAATAAAGTATATGAAGAGATCCTTAATGGCCATAAACCGGCCAGATCAACATTTGAAGTGGGCGGGCTGCCTAAGGGTGCTCTTGTTGAGATAGAGTGCATAGCCGCAATAGAATAAATTTGGATGTAAATTCACCCATCTACTTCGTTGCTTCAGATTTTTACCAAATTTTAAAGCTGGCCTCATGTACAAGAGTACACTCCGGTTGCAAAAGCCTTTGCGCCTTGTATCTGGGCAAATTTACATCCAAATATGAAGTTTTGATAGTACATTAAACAGGAGTTTTAACAGATGACGCAAGATACAAAAAAAATAATTTACTCCATGGTAAATGTAGGCAAATCCCATGGCCAGAAACAGGTGCTTAAAAATATTTCCCTCTCCTATTTTTACGGAGCAAAAATAGGAGTGCTTGGATTAAACGGATCTGGAAAAAGTTCACTTTTAAAAATTCTTGCAGGTGTTGATTCCTCTTTTACCGGTGAAACAATACTTTCCAAAGGATTTACTATTGGATTTCTTGAACAGGAACCCCTTGTTGACAGTGACAAAACTGTCAGGGAAATTGTTGAGCAGGGTGTTAAGGATATTGTTGATCTTTTAAATGAATATGAACAGATTTCAGCACAATTTGCTGAACCCATGTCAGACGATGAGATGGAAAAACTCATTGAAAAACAGGGGCAGATCCAGGAAAAGCTTGATTATCTTGAAGCGTGGGATCTTGATTCAAAACTTAAAATGGCCATGGATGCATTGCGCTGTCCCCCGGAAGATACAAAAGTTGATATAATCTCGGGTGGTGAGAAAAGAAGGGTTGCCCTTTGCAGGCTTTTATTGCAAAAACCTGACATTCTTCTATTGGATGAACCCACAAACCATCTTGATGCTGAATCTGTGGCCTGGCTTGAAGAACATTTAAAAAGATATGAAGGAACTGTTATTGCTGTTACCCATGACAGATATTTTCTTGATAATGTGGCAGGCTGGATTTTGGAACTTGATCGCGGACAGGGAATCCCCTGGAAAGGCAATTACTCGTCCTGGCTTGATCAAAAACAAAAACGGCTTGCCAATGAACAAAAATCAGAATCCAAAAGACAGCTGACCCTTCAAAGAGAACTTGAATGGATCAATATGTCACCCAAGGGCAGACGCTCCAAATCAAAGGCAAGGGTAACGGCCTATGAAGAGTTGTTGAAAAAGGATGTAAAAGATCAGGAACAGACCATGGAGATATTTATTCCGCCCGGGCCCAGACTTGGTGAAAAAGTCATTGTGGGCAAAAATATTTCCAAGGCCTTTGACGACAAATTACTCATTGACGATATGAATTTTATCATACCACCAGGGGGCATTATTGGTGTTATCGGCCCCAATGGAGCCGGTAAAACCACTCTTTTTAATATGATCACAGGCAGAGACAAACCAGATGCAGGTTCTATTGAACTTGGATCAAGTGTTAAAATTGCCTATGTTGATCAAGAAAGAGATACTCTTGATCCTGAAAAAACAATATTTGAGATAATCAGCACTGGCAGAGACAAGATGATTATTGGCGGCCAGGAACTCAATTCAAGGGCATATGTGGCAAAATTTAACTTTTCAGGCTCTGATCAGCAAAAAAAAGTCAAAGATATATCTGGAGGTGAAAGAAATAGAGTACACTTGGCCTGCATGCTGAAAGAGGAAGCAAACCTTTTACTTCTTGATGAGCCAACCAATGATCTGGATGTTAATACCTTAAGAGCTTTGGAAGAGGCCTTAGAAAATTTTGCAGGATGTGCTGTTATCATCAGCCATGACAGATGGTTTCTTGACAGGATTGCAACACATATTCTTGCCTTTGAAGGAGAGAGCCAGGCTCTTTTTTTCGAAGGGTCATATTCTGACTATGAAAAAGATAGAAAAAAACGACTTGGTATCAAGGCTGACCAGCCAACAAGGATAAAGTATCGACAACTTACAAGATGAG
>CAZYDL010000087.1:5377-9339 GCA_964646305.1 uncultured Desulfobacula sp.
ATAATGGAAAATAAGGGTTAACATAAATCAAAATATAATATAGTAACCAATAAATTTACCATGGAATCAAAAAGAAAGAGAATTATTTTTATCAGCCTTATCGGTTTTGTGATCATTATCGGTGTTCTTCACTACATCACTCCTGGATATATGATTCTCTACCATGATACTTACAGAAGGATCACTTATTTTCCCATCACCATTGGCGCCATAATATTTGGACTTTCGGGAGGAATAATTCTTGCTCTATTGTCTTGTGTGAGCTTTATCCCACATCTTTTCATGTTCTGGGCCCAGGGCCCACAGGCCTATTACAGCGAACTTTCAGAAATTATCTTTTATCTTGCAGCAGGTGTAGTAATAGGAATTATTTCAAACCGGGAAAACAGATTAAGAGAAAAACTGTCCTTTTCCTACAAAAGACTTCACAGACAGGCAAAAAAACTTGTGGCAGCAGAAAAGCAATTGGGTGAAAGTCAAAGTTTGAGTATGCTTGGCCATGTGTCAGCATCCTTTGCCCATGAAATTAAAAACCCCCTTGCTTCAATAAAAGGTGTGGCTGAAATTTTAAGCGATGAGGTTCCTGAAGGACATCCAAAACATGAATTTATCAAAATTATGAAATCGGAAATTTCACGGCTGAACAGCTCTGTTGAAGATGTTCTTGAATATTGCAGAGGCCAGCAGGTTGCAAAAAAGTTAAAACCTGAACCTGTAAACAACACAATACAAAAAGTAATTGCTCTTGTTGACAGCCAAATCAGAGAAAAACAAATTACTCTTCAAAATAATTTCAACATCACAACACCGCAATTTTTTGCAGACAGTATTGTCATGACACAGGTTTTACTCAATATTATTTTAAATGCAATTGATGCAGTTGATAAATACGGCAAGATTACCATTGATCATCTCTTTGAGAATAGGGGATACAAAATAATTATTTCTGATAATGGCCCTGGAGTTAATCAAGAGATAAGAGACAAACTTTTTGAACCTTTTGTAACTGTTAAGGACGGTGGAACTGGCCTGGGATTGTCCATTACTAAAAAACTTCTGAAAAGTTTTAATGGAGACATAAGTCTTGATGAATCACATAAAAGTGGTGCCAGGTTCATTATTTATCTACCAAAAATTGATTTTTCAACTGCATAAAGGTAAACTGTTTTTTTTATGAAAGAACCAAATTCAAATACTATCGCACTTCCAAGACTTATTGTGGCTGGTTTACACTATAGATCACCTCTGGCGGATATATGAAAAATTCAATTTTATTGATAGATGATGATGAAAGCTTAAGAAGAGTAACAGAGTATAACCTCTCCTCCAGCGGCTTCAACGTTATTACTGCACATTCAGGCAGACAGGGTCTTAAATATTTTAAAACCTTTTCCCCTGATATTGTTGTATCTGATGTAAAGCTTGGAGATATGAACGGGCTTGATCTGCTCCTGCATATTAAAAAAGAGTCTCCTGACACTCCAGTGATTATTATTACTGCATTTGGTTCCATTGAAATGGCTGTGCAAACCATGCATAAGGGAGCTTTTAATTTTATTACAAAACCCTTTGACAGGGACACTTTAATATTGTCCTGCAAAAAAGCACTGGAGCTCAAAGGGTTGAAATCAAAGGCCAGACATCTGACAAGTGAAGTAAACAGACTTACCGGCACCACTGGAATTGTAACGGCAAGCAGTGCCATGAAAGAGCTTTTAGACACCGCCTCAAGAGCTGCCAACAGTGAAGCAACCATTTTGATTACAGGTGAATCAGGCACAGGAAAAGAGATGCTTGCCCGCCTGATTCATCAAAACAGCCCGAGATGCAATGGCCCCATGGTTACTGTAAATTGTGCAGCCATTCCTTCGGGGTTAATTGAAAGCGAACTGTTCGGGCATATAAAGGGTGCCTTTACGGGTGCCATTGCAAACAGAAAAGGATATTTTCAGACTGCATCTTCCGGGACTCTTTTCCTTGATGAGATCGGAGAAGTTGAAACAGATATTCAGGTTAAGCTTTTAAGGGCAATCCAGGAAAAAGAAGTACAGCCGGTGGGAGCTGAAAAACCTTTTGATGTGGATATCAGAATAATTGCAGCAACAAATCTTGACCTTAACAAAAAGATTGCTAAAGGAGAGTTTAGAGAAGATCTGTATTACAGGCTCAGTGTAATTCCTCTATTGATACCTCCTTTGAGAGAACGCACCGAGGACATCCCTACCCTTGTGGAGCATTTTTTAAAAAAATATGAAGCTCCGGCTGATATCTCTTTTTCTCCCAAAGCATTAAATATATTAAGGGAGTATGCATGGCCGGGAAATATCAGAGAGATGCAAAACCTTGTGGAGCGCTGCATTATTTTAAGGAAATCAAAAACTATCAAGGCAGGAGATCTTAACCTTATAAACCAGGAACATCCAACTTTTGCCTTCAATCCTTTCATCCCTGACAAGGGAATTTCTCTTGAAGAGATTGAAAAAACTTATATCTTAAAAGCCCTTGAAAAAACAAATCAGAATAAATCCCAGGCAGCCAGACTCTTAAAAATACCAAGACATGTTTTATTATACCGCATTGAAAAATTTGGACTATGATATCAAACCTGTAGACTATTCTACACTTGCTTTTATAATATTCTACACTATTTAAACTAACACTTATTAATTCTTCCGTTTTTTATCTTCATTTAGTCACGAATCAAGAAATTTCTCTTGAAAAATCAAATAGTTACAATAAATTATATAATTTTCATAAAAGCTGGCACAGGTTTTGTAATAGTTCCTAGGAGTGATGCTTTGAAAGTATCCATTATTATTATTAACTATCAATTATTAACTATTCACTGGGAGGAAGTTTTGAAAAAACTAAATATTTTAATAGCATTGGCTGTTGTATTGTCTCTTATTGCTGTTTCAGGAATGGTGATTGCAGAAAAAACTGATGGCATTGGACTAAAACGAGCTGTCTTAAAAGTTGAAAATCTTTCCTGTGGCGGATGCTTTACAACCATAAACCAAAGCCTTGACTCTTTGGAAGGTTTTTCCGGCTTTGGAGCAAATTTATTGCGCAACCTTGTTGCTGTGGATTTTCTACCACCTCTTACTTCAGAAACAATAGCACAAACTATTACAGACAGCGGCTATCCTGCAACCCTTGAATCTACTGACGATATTATAGAAAAAGAATCTTTTGCATATATTCAAAAAAAGAAAAACTTATATTCAGGCAACTATGGTCAAGGACAAGGCAGCTGTTGCAGCACAGGCAGTCCTGCAGTAAATCAAGCAGACACAAGATCTTATAATTCAGGTGGCGGTTCGTGCTGCGTAAATAATTAATAGTTTTTATGAAAAGACTAACTTAAAATAATATTATTTCATATTTAATCGCAGACCGCCCGTGGCAATTCTAATCAGGAGAAATTAAATGTTCAATACAAAACCAATAATTATCAATTTAATTATATTTTTTACAATACTTGGGATATCCATGCCAGCTTATGCTCTTTTTGGTAATAAATTTAAATTATTGAAACCAGACAATGGGAATCTTTATATCCCTGTGAAAGATATAAATGATGGTAAAGCCCACTATTTTAAAGCAAAATCTGACAATGATATCACGGTAGAATTTTTCATAGTTAAAAGCCCTGATGGTATAATACGGGCTGCCATTGATGCATGTGACGTATGTTATAAATCAGGGAAGGGATATATTCAGGAAGGCAATTTCATGATTTGTACAAATTGCGGGAGAAGATTTGCCACAGACAGAATCAATGAGGTCAAAGGAGGCTGCAATCCAGCTCCTTTGCTGCGAACTATTGATAAAGATAATCTTGTGATTGCCATGAAAGATATTAATGCTAACGCCTGGTATTGCAAATACAAATAATTTGGATGGGAACTAAGGAGGGTATTTTGCCATACGATCCAGAAAAATACAGAGAAAAACGAGAA
>CAZYDL010000087.1:9439-11777 GCA_964646305.1 uncultured Desulfobacula sp.
AACTAAGGAGGGTATTTTGCCATACGATCCAGAAAAATACAGAGAAAAACGAGAAAAAGTCTTGGGCATTAGAAAACGAGGTCTGTCCTTTGGCAGCATTGCCTCTATTATTGTTGGTGTTATGATTTTTGGCATGAGTTTAGTGATAGTTCCCAGGGCTGTCTCTTATATTGCTACCAGAAACCTTGATGATGCAATTTATAAACTTGATAAAGGTATGACTTTTAAAGATACAATTGTATTAACAATCAAGTCAGTTAAAGGCGTTGCTTTTATAGAAAAAGATAAACATGATACAAGGCTTGTGATTACTTTTGACAGAAGAGAGGCAGATCTTTCTGATTTTACAGCTGTTTTTTCAAAAAATAACTTAAAGACGACTTTGCTTAATCGAGTCAATCATCGCCAGCGCCTAAGCACTCTGAAAGAGGAGGAAAAATTTGAAGCTTTATAATATATCCATGGGCAATATTATGCGCAGAAAGGCTAAAATGATATTTCTTATTCTCGGCCTTATAATTGGAATATCCACTGTTGTCACACTGATTTGTATTACTGAGAGCATGACAAAGGATATTGAAGAAAGATTAAACCAGTTTGGAGCAAATATTATCATGGTGCCAAAAAGTGAAAACCTCTCTTTGAGTTATGGAGGTATTGATGTTGGCGGTGTGAATTATCAGGTAAAGGAATTTGACCAGAAAAGCCTTGTAAATATAAGAAAAATAAAAAACTCTAAAAATCTCGGTATTATTGCACCAAAGGTTTTGGGCTCTGTAATTGTTAATGATCGTAAAGTTCTTTTAATGGGCGTTATATTTAAAGAAGAGCTTGCCCTGAAAAACTGGTGGTTGAAAAAACAAGGTGTGTTCCCACAAAAAAAAAATGAAATAATGTTAGGTTCACAAGCTGCAGCTTTGCTTGGAATTAAGGTGGGTGACATAATTGAACTTTCCAGGAAAAAATTCAAAGTTACGACTGTTTTAACTCCTACTGGTGCTTCAGAAGACAATGCCATTATTGCAGATCTTCAAGAGAGCCAGAAAATATTGAATAAAGAGGGTAAAATTTCCATGGTGGAAATAGCTGCCTTCTGCCAGGGGTGTCCAATATCTGAAATGACCCTGCAAATTGCTGAAAAATTTCCCAATGCAAAGGTCACAGCAATGAAACAGGCAGTTATGTCAAAGATGCAATCCATTGAATTATTTAAATCATTCAGCCTGGGTGTATCAATTCTTGTAATTTTTATCGGTTCTCTTCTTGTACTCGTAACCATGATGGGATCGGTTAATGAACGTACAAGGGAGATTGGCATATTCCGGGCAATTGGTTTCAGGCGCGGCCATGTAATGCAGATCATACTTCTTGAAGCGCTGCTCCTGGGCATTGTTGGAGGTATTATTGGATTTTTCACGGGTAACCTGGTTGCCTGGGGTATTATTCCAATGGTAATGAAAGACGGAACTTTTGCCGGTATAAATTCTTCTCTTGGTATTGTTTCAATATTAATGGCAGTTGCTTTAAGTATTCTTGCAAGCTTATATCCTGCTTTTAAAGCAAGCAATATGGATCCAAGTGAAGCTTTAAGATCACTTTAAGCGCCGTGGACGGCTTCCAATGATCTTCACCTTAAAACAAAGCATATAAAAATAAAATTAGTTCTTTCAAATAAATTAAAGGACAAGACAATTATGACTCAAGTTGAACATCTTATTGAAATACATGATATTGGTAAAAATTATCAAAGTGGGGATATAAGTATAAAGGCCATTAAAAATATGGATTTTTATATTGATGATGGAGAATTTATCACCATAATGGGACAGTCAGGTTCAGGCAAAAGCACCCTGCTCTCAGTGCTTGGAGCCTTAAACCATCCTTCTCGCGGAAAAGTATTGATTGATTCAATGGATCTTTACAAGCTTTCCACCGAACAAAGGGCAGATTTCAGGAGTGAATACATTGGATTTATTTTTCAATCCTTTCAGCTTGTTCCATATTTAACTGTGATTGAAAATGTTGAGGTACCAATGGCAGTTACAGGAATTAAAAAGAAAAAACAAAAACAGATGGCCATGGATGTTTTAAAAATAGTAGGTCTGGAACAAAAGGCCAAGCGTCTGCCGGATCAGCTTTCAGGTGGAGAGCAGGAAAGGGTTGCCATTGCCCGGGCAATTGTTAACAAACCTCCTATGATTCTTGCAGACGAACCCACAGGAAACCTGGACAGCAATACTGCCATAGAAATAATGCAGCTTTTAAAATCCTTGAATCAGGATGGTCATACCATCATAATGGTTACACATAATCAAAAAATGAGTGAATATGCGTCTCG
>CAZYDL010000088.1:0-11672 GCA_964646305.1 uncultured Desulfobacula sp.
TATTTTAAGAGCTTAAATATATGTTAATGAGCATAAATTATGCCAGCCAGCAAGATATCTAAGAGACTAAAGATTCATTATGGTGGAAATTGATCACTGAGACAATTTATGTCTCGCAGCATGAAACACTTTTGTTCGACAAATTGTTACATAATGCAAATATTTTCAACATTTAAGGCGAAAAATAAATTTGACCACAGGCACACATACAGTATTCCAAGGTCTCAAATCATAGCTTGTTCTTTTATATAAACTACTATACAAAAGAGCTTTATTATTAATGAAACTCAAACAGGATTTAAAGTATGGAAAAATATCTGGACCACACATATTATATTGAAAGTAACCATCCAAAAATAATTGAGTTTGCTAAAAAAAACACCAATCCAGACCATAACCAAGTTGAAAAAGCAGTGAGCCTTTATTATGCAGTGCGGGACGGCATCAGATATAATCCATACAGCATGGAGCCTGAAAAAGAGAATATGAAGGCAAGCAGTGTTTTAAAAAAGGGGCAGGGATATTGTGTGGCCAAGGCAGTTCTTCTTGCTGCCTGTGCAAGAAGTCAGAAAATTCCTGCACGACTTGGATTTGCAGATGTGAAAAACCATTTAAATACAGAAAAACTCAAAGAATTAATGGGGACAGATACTTTTTTTTATCATGGCTTTACAGAGCTGTTTCTCAATAATAAATGGGTAAAAGCAACTCCTGCGTTTAATCTGGAGCTTTGTGATAATTTCAATGTAAGACCCCTGGAGTTTGATGGAACAAAAGATTCCATATTCCACCCCCTGGATAAATCCGGCAATAAACATATGGAATACATAAAAGATCATGGAAGTTTTGCAGATTTGCCATGGGATATAATCATTGCTGTTGGAAAAAAAGCTTATCCCAAATATTTTGAGAATCTTGAAAGACGTTCCAAGGATTTTGCAGCTGAAGCCAAAGAAGAGAATCAATAGTAGATTTTCAGATTATGATACGGAACCATCATTAAAAGTAAAAATATTCTGATGTAAAAAACAGTGCTGCAGCTTTATTCCAATCTGAATGCCTCTGACACTTCTTTTGTCAATTTCAACACCTTTTTTGCAGAATCAAGATCAAGGGAACCGGTTCCGCAGCTTGGCGTGATAAAAGATTGCGCAATAATATTTTTTTTATTGATTCCTGTTTTATCAGATAATTCATCCATCTGGTCATTGAGCATTTGAATAAGACCTTTGGTGGTCTGCGCTGCTATGGTTTGCGCTTTATCTGTGGGAACAATTCCCCAGGCAAGAATTTTTCCCTTATCAAAATATGCTTTAATCAATTCAGGATATAGGATAAATCTGTCAAAATAGGAAAATGCGTCAAAGCTGATAATATCAATTTTTGATTCCAGGAGCATATCCCATTGAGTATTTGCACAGACATGGACACCTGCAAGACCGTCCTGGGCATGGATTTCCTGGACAATTTCATCTATGCTTTGTGTAACGTCTTCTTTGGTAATGGTTATGTATGCAGATGTTCCAAACCCTGCCAGAGCCGGCTCATCAAGAAAGATAATGGGCACAGCACCCCGTTTTGAAAATTCAGAAGCCTGCCATCTTGCATTTAAAGCAAGCTTTTTAATGGCAATATCCCGTAGCTGATCATTATAAAAAATATCTCTATCCTGCTCATCTTTTACTGCAGTTCCAAAAGTAATTGGACCTGTAACCTGACCTTTGAGAGCTTTAAAAGAGTAATCTTGTGCATCAATCTGCTTTAAAAATTCAAGAAAACCTTTTGCCCTTGAGCCTGACAGAGCAAATCTTGAAGAGCCTAAATCAGCATTTGTTTCTGACAAAGACAGATACTCTTCAAAAAATTCAAGAACTTCCTGATCAAATTCAGGTTTTGACGTATCAAGAAGGTTTTTGTCTGTATCATTGCTGAATCCAGGGAGGCCTGGAAGGAACTGATTGATCATGCCTTCCTCTTTAAACCCTGGCAATTGTACCCATAAAGGGATATCTGGAGTATGATCAAGAACAAGTTTTGTCGCCTCTTCATGGCTTTCCATGGGAAGGCTGCCGATTAAAAGGGGTAAACCATTTGCTTTAAAATTTGTCATATCCATTTTTCCCATACTTGTTAAAGATTTTTATTGAACCATAGATAATTAAAAACCATAACATCTTTGTAAATAAATTAGAACTAAGAAATAAGAAAAGGTGCAGAAAAGAGATAATATTCCTTTCTGCACCTTTTTAACTATTGATCTGGCAATTATAAAACCAAGAATCTTATAATTGTCTGTTAATCTAAATCAATGGCTTATATACTGCACTTTTCATGATAACAAATCTCATGGCAAGATCGCCTGCAATTACGCATGCCAATCTTAAAAAGACAAGAAAACCATTTGTATCTCCTCCCCACATGATAAGGGTAAGAATCAGAGGAAGAACAACACCAAGTCCAACTACTCCGATAAGAGAAATCTTGATAAGATCCTGACCAATGAGGTTTTTAATGGATTCCTGCCCAATGTCACTGGCATGCCATGTTCCCCAGACATAAAGAAGCAGACACAAGAAATAGACAAAAAAGAAAACTTCTGCCCACACTTCCATTCCAGATGCAAAACCCTCAACACTGGAAAAACCAGCCATTAACTGTAGAATCTGCTGTCCTACCCATACTCCTGAGATAACAGACAAAGGAAGAACCATAGTTGAACTCCAGGCTGGGAGTGCTTTGATAACATTCATTGTGGCAAAACCATGGGAAATAATTAACAGGCACAAGATTCCCATGATAGTGTTAAACACAATATTAAAACCACCGGATGTTACTATCTGTAAAAAACCCAGGGCTGCGAACACTCCAATTATCCACATACCTCGAGCCAATTCCGAAGTATTGGGTTTCATGAACATTCGCCAGGCTCTTGTTGGCTGACCAAGGTACAATACATGGATAAGTCCGCCAAGAAACAAGGTTATCAGCCAGCCAAGAATAAGACCTGCTTTGTATTCATAAAAAAGTGAAACAAAATAGAGACCTGCTCCAATTTCTGAGAAAAAGAAAGCCAGCCAGAGAAATATTCCCTTATTGTCAATCCACTCCCGCTGACGGGTTGGGTTCATCATCCATTCGTATGGTTTGAGCCCGCTTCCATCGGAAGGAAACATTGTCTGTACAAGTTCGTGTATTTTACTCATTTTATTTTCCTCCCCTAATCTTTATAAATTTTGACTGCAACAGCAGTTTCAATATTACCGGTAATGGGATCATAATGCCTCAGGTATGATGGCAAAAGCTTACAAAAGTTAGATCCCTTACCTTTGGCAATTGGTCTGCCATCTGCCCAGAGGCCACCCTGACCAGATATACCAACAACTCTCGGACTTTGAGCTTCCATGGTTTTTACAATACCATTTTCTTTAACTCCATACCTGTTTTCAAGCCAGATAACATCCCCATCTTTCAGCCCCCTCTCCCTTGCCATGGTAGTATTCAAAGTGATGGTGAAAGTATATGGACACATCTTTGAAACTTCATCAATATATGGGTTCTGGAAAGTAGTATTATTGGTATGAAGAATATCTCTATAGGAAAAAGCCAGCAGATCATATTCATTATCAAGCTCTCTATATGAAATCGGAAGGAACCAGGACGGTATCGGCGTGTATTGATCCAGTTCCATTTCAAGGTCAAACCCGGTATCCTCTATGATTTTATCAATGGCCCTTCTGTCATGGATCAAGAACTCCATATAAATAGGACAGCGACTCTCTGTGTTCCATCTCCAATAGACATCTTCAATGGGTTTATGCCATGTTGCATATCCTTGTTCTTCTATCTTTGCAACATCATCACCATAGACCCATTTCATATATCTCTCACCGATCTCTTTCCAGGTCAGAAATTCGCCTGGTTTAATTGTGAGTTCTTCATCGGTGATGCCATAGTAATTGTTCAGGCTTGCATTAAATTTATCAAGCACACCAACCCTGTTGGCAACGTCCATATAAACATCCATGAAAAATCTTGATTCACCGATTGGTTTGGCAACTGGTTTTTGCAAGTGCACATACCAGTCTTCGTTGGAAGGAGAGCCTGAAAAGAAGAAAGCATCAATTTCAGAAGACCAGCAGTCTTTTTCCAGATAAGAAACATCGGGAAGGATAATGTCACCAATGGCCTGATCTGTCTCATTAACCCACAAATCCATCTGGACAACAAAGCAGTCTTTAAAATTTTCAATGGCAACATCCCAGTCAGACTGGCTGATGATAAAATTGGCAGCAATACCAAATATCATTTCTGGTTTTGCACCCATGCCAAATTTCTCGTGGATATAATCCTTTTCCTTTACATAGGGGATGTGGGAAAGAGTACAATGGGTCCAGAAATCCACGCAACCGCTGTTATCACATGGAACGCTTGGCGTATGTACTGGCCATGGATCATGGGAATAAAATACAGCTGGAATAAGAACACCATCTTTACCAATTCTTGGCATGCGTTCATATTGGCCGCCCGGGTATTTTCTTCGTTTGGAAGGCCATCCCATTGTTCCCCCTGGAACATCTTCCGCACCCACAAGCTGACTTATAAGATCGATTGAAGCCACCTGATGAATACCATTGGTATGTCCCTGTGATCCTCTGAATGTTACAGAAGATACAGGTCTGTATGGGAATGTATGTCCTTCAATTGTTATGGTTGAACCAATCTGAGCATTGTCCACCCAATCTTTGGCAACCTGGAGAATTGTTGAAACAGGAACAGTGGATATTTCAGATGCCCATTCTGGAGTAAACTGTTTTAAATGCTCCTTTACAGCCATGAAACAGGGTCTGCATTTTTCTCCATTATACTCATAATTGCCCTCAAGGCTGAAATCTTCGTAGGCAATTGACTTATCATCAAACTCCTTGATTTTTTTCGCCTTGTTATCATACACAAGAGGTTTGTCACTTTTCTCGTCACGTACAAATGTACCGTCTTCTCTTATTAGATATACATAATTTGTCTTGGCCCTAAGATAAAGTTCATCAATTTCACCGCGAATATTGAGAATTTGATTAGCAAGAGCAAGTCCCACTGCTGTATCTGTTCCAGGAAGGATTGGCACCCATTCTGTAGCTTTACCACCTGCAAAGTTACCCATCGGGTCAAATACAACTTCTTTGGTACCGCGCCTGATTGCATCGGCCCGCAATCTTGCATTTGTCATGGCAGAATGTCCAGAACCTGTACCTTTACTTGAACCCCATTTAAGAACATATTTGGTATAGCGCCAGTCAGGAGCTATTGACCATGCTCCATGGATCAAACCGCCGAGCATATGGGCTGCATTGCCACAGTGAAGACTGCCGCCGCCGATAATAAAGTTACCATTGTTTTTCACCCCATATGCCTGGGCATAAAAATAGGGATGATTATGCGGGCCGTCACTGGCTCTCATGGTCTGATTTGTAAAAAGGATCTTGTTGGGATCATCTTCCATGATTTTTTTCATTTTAGTGGATATGATTTCAAGGGCTTCATCCCACTCAATCTCTTTCCATTTAGGATCAACCCCGATACCTTTTTCAGGATTGGTTCTCAAAAGTGGTTTCTTAATCCTGTTGGGATCATAATAATACATAAGTCCTGCCACGCCTTTTCCACAAAGACTGGACCCGGTTCCTCCCATGGTACTGTCTTTGATACCTTCAATTTTGACAGGCATACCGTTTACCACTCTGACTCTTGCGGCACAACCGCAATAACATACGCCACAGGTGGTATTTACCCATTTGTCTTCCCATATTTCATCTGTTTTATAGGTCATATTTCCCCCTGTTTATTAATCTATATAATAGACTGCCGGCTCAGTGCCGAATTCTTTTTTAAGCTGTTTGCCTTTTTTCTCCATGATCAGACGATTGACTTCACTGTCAGAATCATCAAGATCACCAAAAATCCTTGCGTTGACCGGGCAGATATTGACACATGCAGGAGAGGCATCTTCATCTTTGCCTGGTTCAAGGCCTTGTTTTATTCCATCTTCAAGTCTTTCAGAGCAGAAATTGCATTTAATAACTGTCCCGACTTTAAAGGGATAAAGCTTTTCTCCAAGCAGTTCCATGGCTGTTTTACCCTGGCCCGGGAAATATTCTCTGTCTTTGACTTCCTGATCATAATAGGTTCTCTGCTGGTAGGGGCAGCTTACAAGACACGCCCTGCAGCCAACACATTTTTCATCATCAACTTCTACAATACCATCTTCTCTGATATAGGTTGCTCCTGTAGGGCATGCTTCTACACATGCTGCGTCAGAACAATGATTACAGAGAATAGGATAGATTAATTTACTGGATGATGGAAACTTGCCTGTTTCACCAATAAGTACCCTGTTAAAAAATACTCCAGGAGGAAGAAAATGTTCCTCTTTACATGCTATGGTGCAACCCCAACAAGCGATACACCTTTTTACATCAATTACCATTCCCCATCTCGGCATAACAGCTCCTTTATTTTAAATAGTTTTGAGGTATGAGATTTGAGACGTGAGGTTTGAAACGCGAAGCTCATACCTAACGCCTGACTTCTCACAACTCGTATATTTTTACCTCTTCAAATCCTCGTTTTGTACATATTATATTAGCTGCAAGCTTTTTACCGGAAAAATAATCCTGCAAAGCTTCACAGCACGGTTCAACATCCAGCAGACCTGACATTTTTGCAAAAGCACCTGCAATGACAGTATTGGGTATTGGAAGACCAATCTCTTCAAGGGCAATTTTATTGGCATCGATCATTCCCACTTTTTTTAAATTTTCATGGGAGACAGTTAAAGTATCAGCACTGTCATTGAGCAGCAGCATGCCGCCTGGAACCAATCCCTTAAATACAAGCTCAGAGTCTTTCTGGCTTGGATCAAGTACCACAAGAATATCTGGATTATAGATCTGTGTTTTTTCCCTTACCGGTTTATCTGAAAATCTTCCAAATGCTGTAACAGGTGCTCCCCTTCTTTCAAACCCAAACATTGGAAAACTTGCACCAAACTGCCCTGTTCTGGCAAAAGCATTGGCAAGAATTTTTGATGTTGTAACAACACCCTGACCGCCTCTGCCATGGAATCTTACTTCACTCATTTATAGTTCCCTCCTTTAATCTTCTGCAGATACAGGAAGTTGACACTCTGCATCCAACACGCTCAAACCACCCAACATGCAGTATTCATAGTCTATATCTTCCTGGAGAATCTCAAGGTCTTCTTCATTGAGATGTGCAAATTTTTTGATTAACTCAGTATAGGTTGATACAGGTTTTGGTTTTTTAACGGTTTTCGTCATTCTAATTTTACCATTTTCAGCTTCCCAGAGCGGGAAATAATTTGTTTTTACTGCTCTTCGACATATCTCAATGGTATTTTCAGGTGCATAGCCCCATCCGGTCGTGCAGGGAGCAAAAACATGAAGAAAAGCAAAACCTCTTTTCTTGGCTTCCTTTGCTTTAAGCAGTTTTTTCGCAAGATCTTCCAGATTGCTCAAAGTTGCAGTAGCAGTGTATGGAATTTTGTGCATGGCCATTTTTAAAGCAAGGTTCATTCTTCTTAAGTTTTTACCTTTGGCAATTGATCCGGCAGGCGTGGTAGTTGTACTTGCTCCAAATGGTGTGGTCCCGCTTTTCTGGATACCGGTATTCATATAGCCTTCATTGTCATAGCATATATAAATAAAAGGTTCATTTCTTTCGGCAGCTCCTGAAAGATTGCCAAACCCGATATCAGCTGCTGTTCCATCTCCGTTAAAACAGACCACTGTATTATCAATACCTGCTTTTTTATAATATCTGGCAAGGCCTGTGGCATTTGCCGCAGCTCCGGTCATTAAAGTTCCAAAATATGAAAGTGTGTGCCATGACTGATTGTTCTGCCCAAGGAGTACAGGAGCAGAACAGGATGGAGTACCTGTTATTACAATATCATTACCCAAAACCCGTGGGATAAATCGTAATAAAAGTTCAAGCCCGCAGCCGGGGCAAAATGCCACGCCTTTTGAAAAGGGATCATCATGTTTGAGATAATCCAATACCTTAGTAAGTTTGCCTTTTTTTTGTGTCATATTAAAGCCCTCCTTCTTCTGAATCTTTGGCTTTTTGAGCTTCAGGATATGAAACCCATGTGACTTCGCGGACATCTTTGCCCGCAGCAAGATCACAGGTTGTGTCAATCATTTGACCGACATTTGCTGTTGTAATATCTGTATTTGCTATACCATCAATAAAGCTGATCATTTTTGCACCGTCAAGCTGTGTTTCAAAGGCCTTTAATTCTGTATAAAAAGGACCTCCCTCAAACCCAAAACAAAGGCTTCTGTCAACGACACCAATAGCTTTTTTACCTTTAAGAGCCTTGACCATGGCTTTGCCAGGAAAAGGTCTATACATTCTTATCTTTAAAAGGCCAACCTTGATGCCGGCCTCTCTTTTTTCGTCAATAACAGTTTTTATTGTTCCGCACATGGAGCCTGATCCCACAAGAACCACATCGGCATCATCCATTCTATATTCTTCAATAAGACCACCATAGCTGCGTCCAAAAATATCCTCAAACTCTTTATCAATCTGTTCAAATTTGGCTTTGGACCTTTCCATGGCAGAAACATGTTTATATCTGAGTTCAAGGTAGCCATCGAGAATACCATGGGAACCGCAGCCTAATTTGCTGCCCGGAGTAAGTTTGGTTCTCTCGGGCTGCTCTTTTAATACAGACAGGAATTTATCCACATCTTCCTGAAAAGGCACATCAACACCCTCGGAGAGATAGGAGAGATAGAATCCGTCATAATGAACCATTACAGGCACCTGAATATCATAATCTTCAGCAAGACGATAGGCCTGAATAACAAGGTCGATAACTTCCTGACAATCTTCGGCAATCAGAAAAATCCAGCCGGCATCCCGTGTGGAAATCATATCCTGCTGCCCCGATGATACTGCAATAATGCCAGGAGTCTCACGGTTTACATTGACCATGACCACAGGAGCTCTTGCCCCTGCTGTTGCAAGGACTGCATCATACATAAAGACAAGTCCCCATGAAGAAGTGGCTGTAAATACCCGCCCCCCTGCAAGAGAAGCTGCCATAACAGCATTCATGGCTGAATTTTCACCTTCAACTGTGATCAACTCACAATCCATCTCTCCATTGGCATGGAATTTGGAAATCTGTTCAATGATCTCGGTCTGGGGTGTAATTGGGTATGCTGCCACGACATCGGGACGAACAAGCTTTGCTCCGATGGCTGCTGCTGCATTTCCTGTGATAACTTGAATCTGTGATTTGCGTTTTGTACTCATTTTAGAACTCCCCCTCTGCTGTCATGGTAATTGCATTTTTGGGACATTCTTTGGCACAGATCCCGCACCCCTTACAAAAATCCAGATCAGGAGTAAAATAAGAACTTTCAACCATCTCCATAACCTGAATGGGACAATAGATCGCACAAAAGCCACAAAAAATGCATTTATCCTTGTCAACCACGGGACGTTTTGTCCTCCAGTCTCCTGTATCAGAACACATCAGGGGATCATTTGCATCTGACCATGGTCCTTCATGTTTAAAAAATTTGTTCAAAGACATACAAGCCTCTCCTTGTGTAAAAAAATAAGCTATCCAAAATGAAATACAATCCTGCTATTGTATCTATTTCATAGCTATTAAATAGCGATAGTCTGATTGCTCTGTCAAGTAAAAAAATATTTTTTTTACTAAAAAAACGCTCAAATTAAATAATAAGAAGTGATACTTACAGCATTTATGCGGGTCTTGAAACTTCATAGATAGTTGATTAGTCAACTATTTGCATTAATTTATTTAGAGCTCTTTTTTCCTGTGGCAGGGCTTAGGGCAAAAAAAGGATCTTAATGATTTGAAATATCATCATTATGACATTTTATGCAGCCGGTGAAGCCTGGATGTGGAGTCACCGGTCCCTCGGCTGTATCCGGATGATGGCATTCAAGGCATTGTTTATCTTCTGTTATGTCGGCATGGATTTCCGGGTATAATTTTATGGATGCTCCATGGACACCCATATATGCTTTATAGCTGCACCCTGAAATAATTAAAAACAGCAATATAAAAAATACCCTATTCATTGGTTATCTGCCTCCCGTCAAGTAGATTTACTATTTTATCAGCAAGCCTGATCAGCTCCTGATCATGGGTTGAAAGAATAATTGTACATTTTTCTTGCCTTGCAAGGGAGAACACTAATTCTATAAGCCTATGCCCGGTTTTTGTATCAAGATTTGCCGTGGGCTCATCCGCAATAAGCATTTTTGGATTATGGGCAATTGCCCTTGCAAAGGCAATCCTCTGCATTTCGCCTCCGGAAAGCTCTGATGGCATTGCCGATGAAAGGTCAGACAATCCTACCTTGTCAAGCAGATCAGCAACACGCTCTTTTCTCTCTTTTTTACAATGCATTTTATTGAGAACCAGGGGAAAGGAGATATTTTCTTCAACATTGAGAAAGGACAAAAGATTGCCAAACTGAAACACAAACCCCATATGTTGGCGCTGAAAAAAAGACAATTGTTTTTTTTTAAGGGTGTGAATATTTATCCCAAAGCAATTTATACTGCCACGATCAGGGCATTCTAATCCACCAATACAATTTAAAAGAGTAGTTTTACCCGAGCCTGATTTGCCTGCAATGGCAAGGGTCGTCCCCTGGGGAATGGAAAATGATATATCACAAAGGGCATTAACAACACCCCTGCCCGACGGGTAAGTCTTTGATATGCCTTTGATCTCTATCATCATTACCCTTCTCCCCTGAGAATATCAGCAGCATTTTTCCCTGAAATCATCATTGCAGGCCATATTGCCGCCGGAAGACTAAACACCAGGGCACAAAGAGGCGGCAAAAACAGTGAATAAGCCGTCAGCCTGGGAAAAATCACTCCTGATACAATAAAATATTGATTATGTGATGTCCAGGCAGTGAGATCAATGCCGGTTTTCTGAAAAACAGACACAATCAAAATTCCAAAGATTACTCCAAAGATTGATGCTGCAATATTGATCAAAAAGACTTCCCAGCAAAGCAGGGAAATAGTTTCTGCTGAAGTCATGCCCATAACTTTCATAATCCCGTATTCCCGAATACTCTTTAGTATAAAAATAGAAAAAGCAGAAGTAATGCCAAGGGAGACAATCATAAAAACAATTACAATTACAATACTCATGGATAAATAATTCAGGGATATCAATTGCTCAAGATCGGGCATTAATTGCTTCCAGGTTTGAAAAGCAACATGATCTGGAATTTTATCATGAAATGCCTGCAATACCATGTCCATATCAGCGCCATCATTTAGAAATACAGCACCATTCCAAAAATATTTATTATTTCCTGCATAATTTTCAGCTGCGCCATTTTTTATAGTTTCAATGTCGCAAAAAGCAATACCTGTATCAAGTCGGCTTATCCCGATTTTATAAATGCCTGCAATCAGAAATTGCTTTTTTTCAGATCCTGGTTCCAGGCTGAAGCTGATAAAATCATCACACTTGGCACCCAATCTTTTTGCGACTGGCTCACTTAGAAATATCTCTATGGAGTCTTTTTCAATAAATCGTCCTTTTATGGTTTTTTTCCAGAAAGCAGATGTTTTTCTCT
>CAZYDL010000089.1:0-11666 GCA_964646305.1 uncultured Desulfobacula sp.
ATTCTCCTGTAATCTCTTTATGATATAATTGATTGAATGTTCTTTTTCCAGATATTTTAAATCAAAGGGTGGAAAATTCAAAATTTAATATATCCCCAAAGCTGTTGTACCACAACCAGGGCATCTACCTCTGTTATCCATATAATTTTCTATATTATATGCATATCTTTCAACTAAAATCTCGCCACAGGAGTGGCAATGGGTGTTTTCTTGTGACTGCCCAGGGACATTACCAATATAGACATATCTGAGACCAGCAGTTTTACCTGCATTATATGCCCTTTCCAGATCTGCCACAGGTGTTGCAGGCCGGTCATTCATTTTGTAAGAGGGATGAAATCGTGAAATATGCCAGGGAGTATCCATGCCCACATCATTGGCAATAAACTTGGCCATGGCTTCAATATCATCTGGATCATCATTTAAGCCGGGAATCAACAGTGTGGTTATTTCCACCAGTATCCCCATCTTTTTCATTTTTATAATATTTTTCTTAACAGGTTCCAAGCTTGCTTTACAATAAGTCTGATAGAACTTATTATTGAATGCCTTTAAATCTACATTGGCTGCATCAAGGCATGGTGACAGCATTTCAAGAAGCTTTGTACTCATATAGCCATTGGTGACAAAAATATTCAAAAGGCCCTTTTCTTTTGCAAGTCTGGCTGTTTCAAGTGCAAGTTCACAAAAAATGGTGGGTTCTGTATATGTATATGATATACTGGCACAATTAGCATTTAATGCCTCTTGAACAATGGTTTCAGGCAGCATATCCTGCCCATGAATCATGGTTCCATACTCTGGTGATACCTGGGCAATATTGGAATTTTGACAAAAAGAGCATTTAAAATTACACCCCATTGTGGCAATGGAATATGAATATGATCCTGGCTTAAGGTGAAACAGAGGTTTTTTTTCAATTGGGTCAACACTGTTTGCAATCACTTTTGAATAGACAAGGGATAAAAGCCTGCCGCCTGAGTTTTCCCGAACCTGGCATATGCCCTTTTTCCCCTCTTTGATTATGCAGAAATGATGGCAGATATTACACTGCACAGCCTTGTCATCAAGTTTGTCATAAATCAAGGTTTCCATTTTCATGACCTCATGCGTGTAGCCAGGCCTGTTGCAGGTTTATAGATTTTTGGCTTTTTAATTCTCAAAGCCAGGGGCCTGGTGCGAAATTTTGGAACCGGCTTTATCTTCATGGCAATAAAAGTGCCAAAAATTGATTTTTGAATGAGAGTTAAACCTTCAATATAAGCTGGAATCTTTCCTCTAACAAAAGGAAATTGTAATATTGTCCTCCATTTAACAGGAACTTTTCCAAGAATGGCATGTAAAATCTGCTTTAACTCCCACACAGTGAAAAAATGGGCCTGTACGTAAATACCTGGAACAAAAAAACTTTTAATCCTGCGAAACAGATTTAAAGGAGCATGCCTGTTTAAAACACAGATAACAATGGTATCCTTTGCCACTCTGCATGCCTCTTCAATGGCTTTGCCAGGTCTGTCTGTAAATTCAAGGCTTGTGAAAAAAAAGGCAGAATCAAATTCATTGTCATCAAATGGCAGGTCCTCGGCAGAACCTCTGTGAAGAGCTACTCTGTTTTTGAATTTTTTTGACGCTATATCCAGCATATATAATGAAGGGTCAATCCCTGTCAGGTTCAAACCCTTATTTAACAATGGTTCAAGGCTGATTCCCGTGCCACAGCCAATATCAAGAATCCGCTGACCCTTAACAGGAGATAAAAGATCCAGCAATAATTTGATTTCAAGGTTCAGGCAATACCTGTTTTGATCCTGATCAAACCAGGCATCGTAATCTCCTGCATCCTTAAAATCAAATATATATCCCATAATTATATCCGGGTCTTGTAGCTTAAATATCTATCGTCTCTTTCATCATCTTATCAATGGCCATAACTGCTGGAGAGTCATCCGGCAGTTCAAGCATTGACTTTCTCTCCATGTCAAATTCAAGAAGGTTCTTATCATCTGGAATTATGCAGACAATTGGAACCCCGATTCTCTCTACTTCATCAAGAAAAGTCTGGCTTAATGTTTCTGGCGCACGGTTAACAATCAAACCTTTATTTTTCACATCAAGTTTAAGATCACCAAGCATTTCATTGATTCTTCCCACAGCCCTTAAACCCCGTAAAGCATAGTCAGTCACCATGAGCAGCATATCCACCTTACCGCTTGTCCTGCGGCTTAAATGCTCCATACCTGCTTCATTATCCACAAGCAGATATTTATAATTTTTTTCAAGCTCATCGGCAAAGCGATTTAAAATATTATTAACCATGCAATAACATCCCTGACCCTCTTGGCGGCCCATGACAAGAAGATCAAAGTTTTTTTCCTCAATCAACACCTGGTTCATGAGCATTTCAAGATAAATTATTTTATCCATGCCCGAAGGAATTCCCTGGGGATCTCTCATGAAATTTTCACGTATATCACCCACTGTTTTTTCAATATTCAATCCAAGGGTTTCACCAAGATTACTATTAGGGTCAGCATCAATGGCAAGAAGCGGGCTGTTATGATATTTTGTAAAATACCTCATCATAAGTGCTGAAACTGTAGTTTTCCCGACCCCACCCTTGCCTGACATTGCAATTGTTTTACTCATATTTTCTCCTAAATGAAATTTTAATATAAAATATCTAAATCAATTTAGTCAACATAATGCCATCTTAAAAAAAAGCAATTAAAATTGACATCAAGGTAAGAGGACATATCTAAGTATTATTATTTAGTAAAAACTTTTTTCAAAAGTTCAGTTGTCCTTTTTGCAGGGTTCTGCCGTATTGCAATCTCTTCTTGTGCTATATAATAGAAAATGCCGTCCATACCTTTCTTTATAACGTGATCGGTCAAATTAGCTTTTACATCCGGCACAAAAGGAATCATTTTATAGTTTTGCATCATGTTGTCATAGGCCATCACAGCACCTACCTGGGATAAACTATTTTCAATTATTGGTTTCATTTCCAGGGCAAGATCCTGTGACATTACTCTTTGAAAATACTGAGTAGCTGCATCCTCAGGCCCGTTATAAATCTTTTTTACAGCCTCAAAGTTCATCTTGGAAATGGCATTCCAAAATAATTTTTTAGCTTTTGGTGTTGCAACTTCAGCTGCTCTGTTTAATTTTAATTCCAGGTTTTCAAAAAAAGATGACATACCAACCTTGGCCAGCATGGATTTTACCTTATCAAGGCTTGGCGGCAATGGTATATGTATATTTGAATCTTTATTAAATCCATCTGTAACCCCCAGTTGTTCTACAACATTTTTTGAGCCGACTTTAAGAGCTTCTTTAAGTCCTGCACCAATTTCTTCAATACTCAGTTGGCTTGTCTGACTTCCGATTCCAAATGATTGTAAAAACTCACTGCCTTTATCAAACCAGGAACTTCCGGCAAAAACCTGTGTTGATAATATCAATATACTTAAAATAATCGCCTGTATCACATATTTGCGTTTAATAATGCGTGTACTACTCATTTTTTTCTCCATTATTTGAGGAACTACTCTCATTCAACTCAGGTTTTTTGTTCCCACTAAAAATTCTGCCGATAAAAGCAAAAAATTTCTTAATGCCACCCCATAGTTTTGGTAAAAACCATATCATTAAAATAATAAATAGAATAAAAATTATTAAAAATACCCATGGATGAATCAGGGCTGCCCATACGCCTGCAATAACTGCTATATCTTCAAGGAGAGAAGCAGTCCAGTTAGAAACTGGTTCAGGAGAAGTATTTATCAACAGGCGGCTTCCTGATTTAGCTGCATGTGTGGTAAAGGCAATACCTCCTCCCAATATACCGGATGCAACAGCAATGGCAGGATTAACATCTCCCACAGCACTGGCAGCGAGAAGAACACCGGCAGGAATTCTTACAAAAGTATGCAGAGTATCCCATCCAGTATCAACCCCTGGAATTTTATCGGCCACAAACTCAACACAATACATTAAGCCAGCTGCACCTATCACCATGGGATTCATTAAAATTTCCAGACTTTGGGGCAGGACAATATTTTCAGTTATTCCCAGAAGTCCCAGGACAAGAATAGTGGCATATAAATTAATACCACTGCCCCAGGCAGCACCCATGGTCAATGAAATAGTTTCTATTATTTTATTAAAATCATCCATAATTTATACCTTGATTTTTATATAATAAGTTAAATCCAGCAACACTTTTTTAATTAGTCCCTGAATGCAGTAATTTATAATGATATCTTCCCTCCAAGCTTGGGAATATGAACATCATATCCCTTTTGCCGGAGGCGTTTTGCAAAGGCAGCACTTTGGGCTTCTTCACCATGAACTATCCCGATTTTTTTTATTCTAAGGTTTGAGTCGGTTATGATTTTTTCAAGTTCATGTTTATCAGCATGGGCGCTGAAGCCACCTATTTTTTCAACCTTTGCAAGCAGAGGATAGGTTTTTCCAAGGATTTTAATTTCAGGGGCTTCATAGTTTTTTCCCAATTGTTTATCCGATTGTTTTTTCGGGGTACCAAGTTCCTCTATCCTTCTTCCCAGAGTATGCTGAGCCATATAGCCAACCAATAAAATTGTATTTTTTGAATCATGGATTTTATAACGCAGATGATGCAATATTCTTCCTGCCTCACACATACCCGAAGCTGAGATCACAACATGGGAAGATTCATCTTTGTTAAGCTGCATGGATTCCTGTACACTCTGGACAAATTTGATATGTTCAAAATGAAAAGGATTTTTCCCTTTTTCAAGAAAAGTTTCATGGGTCTCCTTATCATAGGTTTCAGGATGTTCACCAAACACTGTGGTGATATTGGTTGCAAGCGGGCTGTCCACATATATCGGCCGTCTTGGCACCTCCCCCTTATC
Source organism: uncultured Desulfobacula sp. (assembly GCA_964646305.1). GTDB lineage: Bacteria > Desulfobacterota > Desulfobacteria > Desulfobacterales > Desulfobacteraceae > Desulfobacula. The sequence continues at coordinate 4,902 of CAZYDL010000089.1, forward strand.
ATAAAGCTCATGCAGGATATAGATCAGCTCCTGGGTCCTGCCAAATGCAAAAGAGGGGATAATCACGGAACCGCCCCTTTCAAAAGTATCATTCAATACTTTTTTAAGATTTGCTCCCAAATCTTCAACCGGCTCATGTTCCCTGTCTCCATAGGTACTTTCTGTGATAAACAGATCAATATCTCTGTCTTCTTCATCAAAAATAAGGGTTGGATCCTTTAATATCGGTTTTCCAAACCGTCCCACATCGCCGGTATATAAAATACGGGTTGTTTTATCAGCTCTTTTAATGGTTATTACAGAGAATGCAGAGCCAAGAATATGACCTGCCACATAAAATTTCACTGTAATATTTTCACCAATGGTTATGGGATAGTGAAAAGGATATCCATCAATAAATCCAAGGGCCTGTTTAGCCTGTTCCATGGTATAAAGAGGAGTAACAATATCCAGCCCATGCTGTTTTTGAAGTTTGTGAATGGCCTGAGTGTCCAATTCATGGGCATTTTTTTTCAACAATTTCCTTATATCATTCTTCTGTTTATGGGAAACATTTTCGTTTCCTTTACCTTGTTCCAATTGATATAAAAAAGATCTTACTGCCTTATAATTTAAATATTGTGCGTCAGACTCCTGAATATGCCCGCTGTCTAAGAGCATATAATTTAATGCATCTGCCGTGGGTCTGGTTGTAATAATTCTGCCGGAAAAGCCATCTCCTGTCAGTAGAGGAATACGCCCTGAATGATCAATATGGGCATGGGATAATATCATGCTGGTGATTTTGCTTCTATCTATTGGAAAGTTTTGATTTTTTTCTTTACTCTCCTTTCTTCTGCCCTGGAACATACCACAGTCAAATAGTATTTGATCATCACCTGCATCAAGAAGATGCATTGAACCTGTAACTTCACCCGCTGCACCATAGAATCTTACATCCATATCCACCTCGCTTAAGTTTTATCTGTTTATTAAAAATATAACCATAGAACCTTAAAATTACCAGTTTTATATGAAGCGCTTTGCCAAGCAATCTGCTGTTTCTCTCCTTGTTGCGGACAGATTCTGGTGACCAGCCAAATCTGCCCCTGGCTTTGAAAAAACATCAGTTTCCCTTCATGGAGAGTGAAATTCTTTCTCTTTTTACATCTATTTCAAGAATTGTCACATTAACAGCCTGACGTACTATTACAATCTTATTTGGGTCTTTGACAAAGTAATCTGCCATCTGGCTGATATGAACAAGTCCGTCCTGGTGAACACCAATATCCACAAACGCACCAAAGGCTGTAACATTTGTTACAATACCCGGTACTTTCATCCCTGGTACAAGATCCTTGATGCCATGGATATTTTCATCAAAACTAAAGGCTTGAAACTCTTTTCTGGGATCTCTACCAGGGTTTTGCAATTCCTTAACAATATCTTTTAAAGTTGGCATACCAACAGATTCTGAAAGGTAATGCGATAAATTTAATTTTTCAATTTCTGGGATATTATGCATCAAATCTTTAATATCAATCCCAACATTATTTGCCATTTTTTCAACTATTTTATAGGATTCCGGGTGGATGCCACTTCTGTCCAAAGGATATTTTGCTCCATGAATTCTTAAAAACCCTGCAGCCTGCTCAAAGGCCTTTGGTCCAAGTCTTGGCACTTTTAAAAAATCTTTTCTTGATTTAAACAAACCCTTTTCATTACGAAATTTAACCATATTTTCTGCAATGGTTTTGTTTAAGCCAGATACCCGGCAAAGCAGCTCGCTGCTTGCAGTATTGGCCTCAACTCCAACCTGATTTACACAGGATATAACTACATCACCCAAGGATTTTTTCAATAATTTTTGATCCACATCATGCTGATACTGACCCACACCTATTGATTTTGGATCAAGCTTTACAAGTTCTGATAAAGGATCCATAAGCCTTCTGCCGATTGATACAGCTCCTCTAACCGTGATATCATGATTTGGAAACTCATCCCTTGCAAGTTTTGATGCAGAATAGATAGATGCACCGCTCTCATCCACCATGACAATTTGAATACCACCATCAAATCCAATATCTTTTATAAAGGCCTCAGTTTCACGTCCGGCTGTCCCATTACCAATGGCAATAGCCTCAATCCCATATTTTTTTACAAGGTTTAAGCCTGTTTTTTTTGCTTTTGTATCATCTCTCTGAAAAGGAAAAATCACATCATGATGTAAAAGGCTGCCCTGGGCATCAAGGCAGACCACTTTGCACCCTGTCCTGAATCCCGGATCAATGGCAAGAATTCTTTTTTGACCCAGGGGAGAAGACAATAACAGGCCTTTTAAATTTTCTGCAAAAACATGGATGGCTGTTTCATCTGCCTTGGCTTTTAATTCACTGATATACTCTTTTTCAATTGACTTGGATAAAAGTCTTTTATAGCTCTCTTTTATGGCAGATTGAATTTCCGATCTTATTGTTGAATTTATTGCATGAACAGACCGGGATTGATTTTTTATTATCAATTTTTCAATAATCTGAAGAGCTTTTTTTTGATCTGGCAGAACATGTATTAAAAGCACAGATTTATTCTGCCCCCGAAACATTGCAAGTATTCGATGTGAAGGAGCTTTACAGGCTATCTCCGACCAGTCAAAATAATCTTTAAACTTACTGCCTTCATCTTCTTTACCTTTTTTGACCTTTGATTGAATCAGTGCCGTATGCAAAAATAATTTCCTGATACTGGTTCTTACATCAACATCTTCATTAACAACCCCGGCAATAATATCCTTTGCACCTGATATGGCTTCTTCCATTGTCTCAACCTTGTTTTGGGCTGAAACATATTTTTGTGCTTCCACCAATAAATCCTGGTTTAATTGTTTTAAAATAAAATCTGCAAGGGATTCAAGACCCTTCTCTTTTGCGATTTGTGCCCGGGTTCTTTTTTTCGGGCGATATTTTTCATAAATATCTTCAAGGTCTGTAAGTGTCCGGGTATTTTGAATATCTGCCAGGAGCATTGTATTTAACAGGTCACGCTCCTTTAAAGATTTAAGAACAGCCTTTTTTCTATCATTTAACGTATTCAATTGTTCTATTTGATCCCGAATGCCTGCAATGGCAACTTCATCCAAAGATCCGGTCTTCTCTTTGCGATAGCGGGCAATAAACGGGATAGTACAACCCTGTTCCAACAATTGAGAAACTGCAAAAACTCCAGCCTCGGGCAAATGCATTTCTTTACTTATATGATTTATGATTTCCATGACCATACTAATAAACCATCCAACACCCTTATACAAACTTATTCATGGAAATAATTAAGAATCTCAATTTTTTTCAGGCATTCATAAAATCATCGTCCGGCACAATTTAAATATCAAAAATATTTAGTCTTCACACTTGACAATACAATTTTATTCGGTATTATTAATTAATAAACGAATTTAATTTAAAAATTTTAACTAAATAGCAAATTTAATTTTGGAGGTGCCTTGGACAAGATTGACAGACACACTTTAAAAGCATTGCAGCAGGACGGACGAAAAAAAAACTCTGACCTTGCCAAAGAAACCGGGCTTGCACCATCCACCATGCTGGACAGGGTTAAAAAACTTGAAGATAAAGGAATTATTAAAGGATACCGTGCAGTAATGAACCCGGAAAAACTTGGGCTCAAAGCCCAGGGTTTTGCCTGTATCTCCCTTGACCGGCACCGGGTGGAAGATATTGAAATACTGGAAAATGAAATTAATAAAATTCCCAATGTTCGAGCCTGTTACCATATTACAGGCAGGTTTGATTACCTTTTGCACGTTGTTGCCCCGGAACTTGTTGACCTTGGTAATTTTATCAAAGAAAAACTTGCAACCATTCCAGGAATGGGAAAAATCGAAACCTTTATTGTTTATGCTGAAGTAAAACCTGATCAGGGATGGCCCATAGACGCAGCTCAAATATAATTAGAGTCATGAACAATATGAAACACTTTGCAAACCAATCAGGTATTTCGCCCTTTGTTGAAGGAAGACTCTGGTGACAAATCAAATCTGCCCGTGGCAGTTATAAAAAAGGAGATACACATGGCAAATAAAAAAGCAATCCATGATTTTTATAAAATGAAAAAAAATGGTGAAAAAGTTACCTGGCTCACATCCTATGATTTTCCAACTGCACAGTTTGCGGAAAAAGCAGGTCTTGACATGATTCTTGTGGGTGATTCCCTTGGCATGTGTGTGTATGGATATAAAGGCACTGTTCCTGTGACAATGGACCAATGCATTGTCCATTGCGACGCTGTCAGAAGAGGTGCTCCCAATACTTTTGTTGTTGGTGATATGCCTTTTATGAGCTACCAGATTTCTGATGAGGATGCAGTATATAATGCAGGGGAGTTTCTTAAAAAAGCTGATGTGGATGCAATCAAACTAGAAGGCGGTACCAGGGTTGCTTCAAGGATCAAAGCCATAGTAGATGCCGGTATTGTTGTCATCGGTCATATTGGCCTGACCCCCCAGAGTTCCGGTGCCCTTGGCGGCCATAAAGCCCAGGGCAGGACTGCACAAGATGCTGCCATGGTTGTTGAAGATGCGCTTGCAGTCCAGAGCAGCGGTGCCCAGATGCTTCTTGTGGAAGCTGTGCCACCGGAAGTAACTCACTATATAACAAAAACCCTGACCATTCCGGTATTCTCAATTGGTGCAGGCAAAGAGTGTGACGGCCAGCTTTTGATTGTCAGTGACCTCATTGGCCAGTTCCAGGCATTCACCCCTAAATTTGTTAAAAAATATTGTGATGTTGCCACCATAATCACAGATGCCATGAAGGCCTATTGCGCAGATGTCCGTGAAGGCAAATTCCCGGAAGAGAAGCACTGCTACCATATGAAGGAGGGTCAGAAAGAGAAATTCTTGGCCCAAATGAACAAATAAGGTGAAAAATAAAATGGAGAATACTATCATGACCGATCTTAAAGAAATGCTTAAAATCAAAACAGAAGATTTAAACATAGTAAATAAGCTCATCACAAACCCTGATAACAAGCAGACAAAAGAGCTTTGTAATTTGATTGAAAAATTTGGCGGGGCAAAAGCCATTAATAAAAAGGCTCAACAGGCCAGAAATCCAGAAAATATGATGAACCGCCTGAAAAAGATGGATTCACCATATGTTGCAGATCTTGAATGGCTAATGGAACAGAGAGATAAAAAAGCTTTTATTTCAATGGATGATTATTGTAAAAATATTCTGGGAAAAGATGCAGATATCTCTTTGATTGATTCCTCCAATGCAGTGACACTTGAAATCAGTGCTTTGCAATTCTTTCCATGGCTTATAACCCAGGCAAAACAAGCCATTGAAAAAAAAGAACTCATGCCCGGTCGTATCATCAGGGTAAGGAATATGGCTGAGCAGGTAAAAGATAATGGAGATATTATTGCCACAGCACTTGCCATGCAGATCATTGGTGCCACCTATGTTGAATCTCTTGACACCAGGGGAACCGACGGAAGTAATGTCCACCTTGGCGGCCCTGACACCATTGCTGGATATTTTGGTGGAATCGGCCAGCCCAATGATTATCCCATCAAATGGGCTGAGGAGTATCTTCATTATTATACAAATTATGGCATTAAACAGGTGTTGAATGTGAATCCCGGGACAATTTTACTGGGATATATGATGTACAGGCTTGGAGTTGATATTGAATTTAAAATTTCAGTATTTGTGGGCAATGACAACCCCTGGTTTATCATGTGGACACTTATGACAGCAAAATTATTCAGCAGAAAAGACGGCACCACATCCCTTGTGGGATTCAACCTTTCCAATTCCGTGAACAATGAAACCATCCAGGAGGCAAATATCATAAGAAAACAATTGGGCCTGGAAAAACAGGTTCGTTTTGAACACCATATCACAGAAACCTGTCAGGCCATTGTCAATCAACCATATAACAGGAGAGATGAACTCCTGGAAATTGTAAAAAAGGTTCCAAATATTTCTGCAAAACATGAGGGCGGGGAAATTGAGATAGAGAAAAAAAGAGAGCATCCATCTAATATTCTTGAATATTTTTTAACTAAACAGGAAATCATGGATAGTGATTTAATGGGGGCTTTGGAGACTAATTATCTTGATAAACATCATTCTGTAAACCTTACTGCACAGGCTTTGATACAATCAGGTATTGGTGTAATGGCAGCAAAAAACCTGCATTAATTTTAAGGGTCTGTAATAAAATAAGTGTTATGATATTGCATAGACCCTAAATATAAGGAAATTTAACAATGATCCCTTTAAAAATGTATCAGTTTTTGCACGAGGTTTTGCCGGATAAAATATGGGAGAACCGTTTGATCAAGGATGGCCCTTTAAGGTTTCTTGAATTCGGGCCTCTGGATGTTGATCGTCTTCAGCGCCTGGGAATAAAAGCAGACCGCCTGGGACCAAGACTTGTATCCTGCATGTGGAATGAGAACAGCCCTCTGGAAATAGGCGGGTTCCTTGTTGTGGATAACCTTGCAATGGGGCAGCCCTCCATGGGCGGAACAAGAATGCTTCCAGATATCACCCCGGATATCATCCATAATCTTGCAAGGGGAATGACCCTTAAAAATGCTGCTGCCGATCTGCCCTTTGGTGGAGGAAAATCCGGTATTATACGGCCTGAAAATATTTCCCAAAAAGAGCGGCATGAGGTCATAAAAGGGTTTGGACAGCTTTTAAGAAGATATAGAAAACTCTATATCCCGGGTCCTGATGTTGGAACCAATGATGC
>CAZYDL010000090.1:0-11650 GCA_964646305.1 uncultured Desulfobacula sp.
CAACAATAGTGCAGCAAGAATATTATTTCTTATGAGTTTAATTTTTTTATCAATAACAGATACAGATACAGCTGTTCTTACAACTGCAGCAACAACATCATCTTGTATCAAAGGCAAAGCTATATACATCATATTTTTATCAAGGGTTGAGCTGTATCGTATGCTGATTCCTTTTTTTCTTTTTAAAGCCTGCCTGACTTCAGGACGCTGCATATGGTTTTCCATTGTCTTGGTATTGGCAAAAGAGTCTCCTATCACAACACCGGATGGAAGAATAACCGTTACTCTTGTATCAGTTTTTTTTCCAATTTCCTTACAATATTTATCAATATAAAGAGCCTGATTCTGCTCTCCTGATTTGCAAAGATTATTAAAACTATTTTGCAGCAATTTTGTTCTGATACTTAACTCTTTTTCAAAGGTTTCCATGAAAAAATTTTTAAAATAATTTGTTGAATAGTATGCAACAAAGGAGAGAGACAAGATAATTACAATTAAAAACAGAGGGAAAATCTGCCATACTAATTTCTTTTTTTCATGAAAATTTCTTTTTGAATATATCATTCCTTAAACCTGTACCCAACACCTCTGACTGTTTCAATGACAAAAGCATAATTTTTAAGCTTTTTTCTCAATCCTGCAATGATGACATCAACACTTCTTTCAGTTACTGCATAGTTTTCACCCCTGATTGCATCAACAATCTGCCCTCTTGTAAAAACCCACCCTTTTTTATTTGCCAGAAAAGAGAGCAAATCAAATTCAGAAAGGGTAAGATCAACAACATCATCATTAATTGATACAAGATATCTTTTAGGGTCAATGACCATACCGCCTTCTAACTTGATGACATTCAAGGATGAAGATTTTTTTTCTTTTCCCCGGCGTAAAATCGCACGGATTCTTGCAATCAAAATCCTCGGACTGAAAGGCTTTGAAAGATAATCATCTGCTCCAAGTTCAAGACCTGTTACAATATCAGACTCTTCTCCCTTTGCTGTGAGCATGACAATGGGTATGCTCCAGGTTTGTTCACTGCGTTTTAAAATTTTTGTCACTTCAAGTCCATCCACGCCTGGCAGCATGAGATCCAGCACAATGAGATCAATGGCAGAATGCCTGACAATTTCAAGGGCTTTTTCACCTGTCAGGGCTGTCATAATAGAATATCCCTCTATCTCAAGATTGAATTTAATCAATTCAAGGATATCTTCCTCGTCATCAACAATTAATATAGTTTCTTTTGTCATGTATGTCTGATTATTGCTCCTTCGATCAGGTAAATAACCTCTTCGGCAATATTAGTAGTGTGATCTCCAATCCTTTCAAGATGCCTTGAAATCAAATACATATTAATTATTTTACCCACCTTTTCAGGAAATCTCTTGATATCCTTTTTCATAATATCATAGGCTTCATCTCTCATTTTATTAACATCCATGTCCATGTCCCGTACATTATATACCATATCCACATCCATTTGAACCAGTGCATCAAGGCTCATCCTCAACATCTTTGCTGTGAGATCGGCCATGGCTGTATAATCATACCTGAATTTATCAGGATCTTTATAGGATGTTTTAAATCTCAAAGCAATATTTGCTGCATAATCTGCAATGCGTTCAAGGTCATTATTAATCTTTATCACTGCCACAAGAAAGCGCAGGTCCATGGCAACGGGCTGGTAAAGCGCCAGAATTTTCAAGCACTCTTCTTCCACTTCAATTTCGCGCTCATCAATTTGAAAGTCTGTATCAATAATTTTCTGGGCAAGGTTTAAATCTTCATTTTTTACTGCATAAACCGCCTTTTGAAGCCTCTCTTCCACCATTGCACCAAGGGATAGAATCTCTTTTTTAATGTTGTTTATCTGTTTTTGAAGACGTGCCGGCATTCTTTTATCCTTTTTTTTATATGAAACATAAAATTTATTTTACGCGTGACCTTCAGGTTTTAATGGCAATGCTCATCCCAGTCCGCCCCCTGGCGGTTAACCAAATCTTCCTGTAATATAATCTTCTGTATGTTTTAGTTTTGGCTTTGTAAACAGAGTATCAGTATCATTGAACTCAATTAGTTTTCCCATGTAAAAAAAGGCTGTTTTGTTTGATACTCTGGCTGCCTGCTGCATATTATGGGTAACAATTATAATGGTCAATTTTAAAGCAAGTGAGGAGATTAATTCTTCTATTTTCTGGGTTGCTATGGGGTCAAGGGCAGAGGCTGGTTCATCCATCAATAAAACTTCAGGATCTATTGCAAGAGCCCTTGCAATACAAAGCCTTTGCTGCTGCCCTCCTGAAAGCCCGAGAGCTGATTCATTGAGCCTGTCTTTAACTTCATCCCAGATGGCAGCCTGTTGTAAACTTTTTTCAACAATATGGGTAATTTTAGCCTTATCTTTTAAACCATTCACTTTTAAACCATAGGCAATGTTTTCAAAAATTGATTTTGGAAAAGGATTGGGTTTTTGAAAAACCATGCCCACCCGCCTTCGCAGGCTGACAACATCCACAGATGATGCATAAATATTATCCTGATCCAGCATGACACAACCCTTGACCCTGATTCCGGGAATAAGATCGTTCATTCTGTTCAGACATCTTAAATAAGTACTTTTTCCACACCCGGAAGGCCCGATAAGTGAGGTTATCCTGTTTTCAATAAATTCAATTGAAATACTGTCAAGAGCCTGGAAACTGCCATAATAAAAATCCAGATTTTCTGTGTGCATTTTAATACTATTTCCCATTTTAAGTTAAATCCTTAATTTTTTTCTCATTTTTGAACGCAGAATAATGGCGGTAAGATTCATACCAAATACAAGCATAATTAAAACCAGGGCTGTTCCATATTGAAGATGGCGTGTGGCTTCAATATTGGTGCCTGCAGTGGCCAGTACATAAATATGATAGGGCAGGGCCATGACTTCATCAAAAATTGAATTGGGAAGAACCGGGGTAAAAAAAACAGCACCTGTGTACATAATGGGAGCTGTTTCCCCTGCTGCCCTGCTTATACCAAGAATCGATCCTGTGATAATACCTGGAAATGCCATAGGAAGAACAATTTTTCTTATTGTCTGCCACTTACTTGCTCCCATGGCAAGGGATGCTTCTCTGTAAGTATCAGGAACCGCCTTTAAAGCTTCTTCCGATGCTCCGATAATAACAGGCAGTGTCATTATTGCCAGGGTCAGACCACCTGCTGCAACAGAGACCCCCATCTTTAATACAATACAGAAAAATGCAAGCCCGAACAGACCAAAAACAATGGAAGGAACCCCTGCAAGATTATTGATACCAAGACGGACTATTCTGACAATTTTGCCCCTGCCTGCATATTCATTAAGATAGATAGCCGATACAACACCAATTGGCAAAGCCACCATTATGGTAATAAGGCAAAGGCTTATTGTTCCTACTATACATGGCAGAATGCCACCCTGGGTCATGGAGTTTACAGGAGGCTTTGTTAAAAATTCCCATGAAATTGCCCTGAATCCCTGGGATACAATGAAATATACTATAATTAATAATGCGGCTCCATTAAGCAGAGCTGCCAACTTAAAAAATAGAAACCATATTTTTTCTTTTATCTTTCTTCTGTTATTCATAACTCTTCTATTTTTTGTTACCCGGCAATTTTCCATTATAAAGATGCCTCTCCAGCCTGCCTGAATCTATAGGAAATATAATCTGCAAAGAGGTTGAACATAAAAGTAAAAATAAAAAGGACAATGGCAATGGCAAAAAGAGCATGATAATGTTCACTTCTAAATGGCGCTTCAGCCATTTCTGCTGCAATACTTGCAGGCAGGGGTCGAACAGGATCAAAAATACTTCCCGGAATCATTGCAGCACCCCCTGCCGCCATTAAAACCACCATGGTTTCGCCAATTGCCCTTGATAAACCAAGGATTACAGCAGTACATATTCCAGACAAAGATGCAGGAATTACAACTTTTACAATTGTTTCAAGATGAGTGGCCCCAAGGGCAAAAGATGCCTCTTTTAGGCTTGTTGGCACACTGAAAATTGCATCTTCACACAGTGTGCAGATGGTAGGGACTGCCATAAAGCCGAGCATGAGTGAAGCATTAAACATATTCAACCCAACAGGTATATTAAAAAACTTTTGTAAAAAAGGTGCCACCACCACCATGCCGAAAAACCCAATGATAACAGAGGGCATGGATGCCATGAGTTCAACCATGGGTTTTACAATTTCTGCAACTCTTGGTGTTGTAATCTCTGCAAGGTAAACAGCGGTCATGACACCAAAAGGTATTGCTATTAAACCAGAAACAATGGTGACATATAAAGAGCCAAGTATTAAGGGGAAAATCCCAAAATCAGCAGGTTCATCTGTTGGATACCAGTATTGGCCGAACAAAAATTCTTTTATACTGATAAAATCGAAAATCGGCATTCCTTCTTTAAAAAGAAAGACCACAATCAAACAAAGGATTGTTATTGAAAAGAGCGCAATCATTAAAAACAGTAAATGCACTCCTTTATCCAAATATTGACGTTTCAAACAAAGACTCCTCAATAGATTTAAAAAATAGGTATGGAACCGGCTTCTTTAACAAGTTGCTGACCTTTTTTGGATAGAATAAAAGACAGATATCCCATGGTATCACCGGTTGGCCATCCTTTTGTAAACATGAAAAGCCCCCTTGCAATGGGGAAAGATCCGTTTAAGGTATTTTCTTCTGTCCCTTTTACACCATCTACATTTACAGCTTTTATTTCTTTATTAAGATAGCCAAGACCAACATATCCTATGGCACCGGGTGTATTTGCAACGGCCTGGACAATGCCGCCATTGGAAGGGACTGTCAAAGCCCCGGGGATAACCCTCTTTTTTTTCATTACAAGTTTTTTCCACACACCAAATGTTCCCGAAGAGCTGTCCCTTGAAATAACAACGATTTGACCAGGTGTTCCACCCACTTCTTTCCAATTTTTAATCTTGCCAAGATAGATGTCTTTAAGCTGGTTCATGGAAAGGTTGGCAACTTTATTTTGAATATTTACAACAGGGACAATGGCATCCAATGCAATTCTAAAAGGTACAGGATAGACCCCCTTTGAATATGCAAGATCAACTTCCTTTTGCTTGATAAACCTTGAAGCATTTCCAATATCAGCAGTGCCATCAACAATTGCCTTGATTCCATTGCCTGACCCGCCTCCGGAAAGAGAGATTTTCACATCAGGGTTGTCTGCCATATAAGCTTCGGCAGTTTTCTGGGCAATGGGAAGAACCGTTGTTGACCCTTTGATCACTACATCCCCTGCAAACACCTGGGACGATAAAACAATGGTAAAACCTATTAATGCAATTAACACACATTTAAACCTGTTCATTTTCTCACCTCTCTATTAATTAAATCCATGCTTTTTATAAACATGGCTCATTTAAGAAAAGATATTACAATTGTTTTGTTAGGATTTTATTAGGATTACATTATGGATAGGTTAAAATATATCATTGACATGCCATTTTAAAAACATCTCAATATTTAATATCTTTTGATTTTTTATTATTATATTGATACAAGTATTGCCCTGACTTTAAAAAATAAAATAACATTATGAGACATTTGAATAATGTTCAATTTTGTTTTAGTGCAAGGAAGATGAAAATTATAACCGGAGGAATACATTAAGTATTTTGAGGATTATTATTTTCATATTCCGTGGCAATTGGACAAAAAGGGCGTTATCCAAATGCCTCATTATTACACGTAAAGGAGTATTATTAAACATGCTGCAAGAAAAAAAGATAGGGTTTATTGGAAGCGGTAATATGGGTGAAGCATTGATTAGCGGGCTGGTTCTTTCCAAGGCAGCAAAGCCTGAGAATATCATCTGTTCAGATATTGCCCAGGATCTTCTTGACGAAATTCAAACAAAATACAAGATTTCAACAACAACAGATAATATTGAAGTGGCCGAAAAATCTGACATTGTCATCTATGCCACAAAACCCCAGATCCTGGGATCTGTTTTAAAAGAGACAGCCTCAGCCCTTGATCAATCCAAACTTATCATTTCAATTGCAGCAGGAGTTCCCCTTGCCGCCATTGCAGCAGGACTTCAAAAAGAACTCCGCCTGATAAGAGTCATGCCAAATATCTGTGCATTTGTAAAAGAGAGTGCCACAGCCATTGCAGCCGGAGAATTTGTGTTAAAAGATGATGTGGCTCTTGCAAGAGCCATTTTTGATTCTGTTGGAAAAACTGTTTTTATCCAGGAAAATGTCCTGATGGATGCTTTTACAGGGTTGAGCGGAAGCGGACCTGCCTATATCTTCACCATTGTTGATGCCATGGCAGATGGCGGTGTCAAAATGGGATTATCAAGAAAAGACGCTCTGTTTTTATCCACACAAACTGTGCTTGGTGCTGCAAAACTTCTCATGGAATCAAAGGAACACCCGGGTCAGCTCAAAGACAGGGTGGCATCCCCTGGTGGAACAGCCATTGCAGGAATCCACACCCTTGAACAGGGCGGGCTTAGAACCACAATGATCAATGCCGTAGAATCTGCCACAAAGCGTTCAAAGGAGCTGGGAGAAATGATGGTAAAAGATTTTATTAAAAATAATAATAAAAAGAGTTAAAAAAACCAGGGGCAAATTTTAACAGAAAATTTGCCCCTGTATACCCTGCACAAAAAAGGGAAACTTATTAAACATCAAGTTCCTTTTTAAGCCACTCTCTCACCTCTCCTTCAACAGCATATACTCCCTTATACTGTCCAATTCCCTTCATAAATTCATCTTCAAGGTTTTGTGGAAGCTTGAAATTTCCAAGGTCCTCTGAATCAAATCCTTTCCTTCTGATCAAGGTTAAAATAGGTGGTCGTTTCCATGTGTTTATAACAAAATATACAGTTTCATTCTCATTATCGCGAGAATTATAATAAGCCTGTGATCTTAAAGGGCCCCATTCAAGGTGAAGCGCAATGGCTTCTTCAGGGGTCATCTCCCAGTCAACAGAATTTACCAGGTTATAATCGTCTTTTATTTCATGAATATTCATATGCTCCTCCACTCTTTTTCTATCATCCAATTGATACTTAAAAAATCAATAATATAAACCATATAAATAATAACAGAGCAAATAGTGTGCCTGAATTATTAAAAATTGCCATGGGCACTATGAACAATGGGTATTAAAGTTGATGGATGGAGTAATACCATAAAAGAAGCAATCCTTATGATACATTTATGATACATAATAAATGAACCATATATGTCTCGCCGGATCATATGCCAGGTCATATGCCAGGTCATATGAAAGAACCAATATAAATTTCACCACTCTTTCATATTTTGCGTGTGATCTTTACCATGAAGGTCGGAATCCAGGTTAATTTCTGCCCTTAAGGGTATTGTGAGCAAACATTGGTGCAAAACCAAATCTGTCCATGACTGCTGTTACAGATCCTTAAAATGCTTCGGTCTTGTTCTTGAGCCATGAACCTACATCCATGTCCAGAAAAGGAAGCAGTTTTTCATATACATTGGCGTGGTAGGTATTGATCCAGTTTTTTTCCCTTTTATCCAACATATCCCTGTTAATGAGGTTTTTTTCAAAATGGCAATATGTTAAATTCTTAAACTCCATGAATGTTCCAAAATCATTTTCAAAGGCTTGATCCACAAGAATCATGTTTTCCAGCCTTATGCCGTACTCACCTTCTCTGTAAATTCCTGGTTCATTGGTCAGGACCATGCCTTTTTCAAGTTTCACATCAACGGGATGGGGGCTCAATTTTGCAGGGCCCTCATGGACACATAAAAAGAAACCAACCCCGTGACCCGTACCATGGCCAAAATCCATGCCCTGATTCCATAAATGCTGTCTTGACAGAGTATCAATTTGATAACCTTTTGTGCCTTTGGGAAAAGGGGTAGCTGCAACGGCAATATGGCCCTTTAAGACCAGAGTATAATCTTTAATCTGCTGCTTTGTGGGCATGCCCCTGCAAATAGTTCTGGTAATATCTGTTGTACCTGTAAGATAATTGCCCCCTGAATCAGTTAAAAACATACCTTTGCCAATAGTTGCATTGGTTTCTCCATTGGCAGAATAGTGGCACATGGCAGAATGATCCCCATATGCCATAATTGGATCAAAACTATTATCAATGAACAGGTCCTGCTCTTTACGAAATTCATGAAGTTTATCAGCAGTGGAGACTTCACTTAAGCCTTTATTGTCATTCTGATTTTCAAGCCAGAACAGAAAATTAACAACAGCTGCACCGTCTTTTACAGCTGTCTGCTCTAAATGAGATATTTCAATTTTATTTTTAATTGCTTTAAATGCAATGGCAGGATTTGCCTTTTTTATGATTTTGCATTTTTTATTTATGGATTGAAAAAGATAGTAATTTATATTTTCAGGATCAAGAAGTATTGTTTCATTATCCCCAAGATTTAACAGGGCATCATCAATCTCCCCATATTCAGCAATATAAATGCCATCTTGATTCAGCTTGCTTTCAAGCCCTTTGTCGATTTTTTCAGGATTTAAAAACAGAGTCACCTTTGTGAGCATGATCAAAACAAAAGCAATATTAACAGGATTTGTATGAATATCCTTCCCCCGAAGATTCAATGTCCATGCAATATCATCAAGTGTGGCCATTAAATGACAGGATGCACCAAGATTTTCCATGCGCCCCCTGATCTGTTCAAGTTTCTCTCTCCTGCTTTGACCTGCATATTGTGTTGAAAAAGAAAAGGCTTTTGACAGAGGTCTCAGAGGGCGATCTTTCCAAAGAGGCCCAATAAAATCAATATTGGTATTTAATAAAATCCCTTTTTCCTTAAACCTGGATTTATATTTTTTTGCTTTATCCATGTTCAGCAGATTTCCGTCAATACCAATGGTACTTCCTGGCTTTAGAGTGTCAGCAAGATATTTCTCAAACTTTGGAACATCGGGTTTACCCATTTTATATAATTCAAATTTTGATTCTTTTATCTGCTTTGCAGCCTGGATATAATATCGAAAATCAGTCCACAATATCGCATTTTCAAGTGTTATAACAGCAGTGCCTGCAGATCCTGAAAATCCTGTGAGCCATTGTCTTGCCTGCCAGTGATCAGCAATATATTCACTTTGATGGGGGTCATTATCTGGAATTATAAGAGCATCAATATCGTTCTCTTTCATCAATTGCCTGATATGATCAATTTTTTCATCTCTATTCATAATTTACGTCCTGCCATTTACTTAAAAGCCCTTGATATTTATCATATTGTTTTTTTTTAAAAAACATCTCTTTTAATTTTGCATTTTCATGTTAATATAACGTTTTTTGGCAACAAGCAAGATAATGGAGCTCAATAGAGATGAAATACAATTTTGATGAAATAATCGACAGAACAAACACTTCTTCCATGAAGTGGGAAAAATATAAAACCATGGATATTATTCCAATGTGGGTGGCTGATATGGATTTTAAAATGCCGCAGCCAATTCTTGACACCCTTAAACAAAGCATTGAACATGGAATTATGGGATATACTCTTATCCCTGACGACCTTAATGAAACCATTATTGAAAACTTATATAAACTTTATAATTGGAACATTGAAAAAGAGTGGATTATCTGGACTCCCGGAGTTGTCAGCGCATTAAATGTTGCCTGTGCAGCCATGGGCATGCCCTTTGACAAAATTGTCACAACAACTCCAGTTTATCCTCCTTTTTTTACAGCTCCAAAAAACAGTGGCAAACTTCTTTCCACTGTTCCCATGATTGAAATCAACCAGCGTATCACCCTTGATTTTAATGCCCTTGAAAAAGAATTTAAAAGCAGCAATACAAGCCTTTTTATGTTCTGCAGCCCATATAACCCATGCGGCACTGTTTTTACAAAAAATGAAATAAATCAGCTTGTGGAACTTTGTGCAAGTCATGATGTTATCATCTGCTCAGATGAAATCCACAGCGATTTTGTACTGGATCAGGATAAACAACATATTCCCACTGCAACAGTATCAAAAACAGCAGCAAAACAGACCATTACTTTAATGGCACCTTCAAAAACCTATAATATACCAGGGCTTGGGGCTTCCTTTGCAATTATTCCAGATAAAAATTTAAGGACAAAATTCAAATCCAGATCAGAGGGTATTGTCCCCAATGTAAATCTTCTAGGACTTTTTGCTGCAAAAGCAGCCTATAAAGAGTGCCATGAATGGCTTGCCCAGTTAATTATTTATCTTAAAAAAAACCGGGATATTGTGCAGGACCATGTTAATAAGATGCCCGGCTGCAGACTCAACCCCATTGAATCAACATACCTTGCCTGGATTGATGTTAGAGATACAAATCTTGACGACCCAATAGCATTTTTTGAACACGCAGGTGTAGGCCTTTCAGATGGCAAATTTTTCGGGCAGAATGGATTTGTCCGGCTTAATTTTGGATGTCCAAGGTCAACCCTTGAAAAAGGTTTAAAAAGAATGGCTGATGCCCTGGCTGATAAATAGAGTGTGTCTTTGCTAATCAATTTGTTCATTGCCCATTATGTTACTTTTTCTTCCAATTAGAAGAACCTATTGTAACAATATTACACTTTTTTTCTTGACTAATATAAGGTCATAATTTTATATTTGCAAAACTTGTAATTTTTTTACATGTTATATTAAATAACTTAAACAATGGGGGAGAGTAAAAATGAAATCTTTGTTAAAAACTTTAGCACTTGCACTATTGGCAGTAAGTCTGTTTGCAATGCCCGGATTTGCCGGTGACACAATTAAATTAGGTTCTGCCGGTGTTATTTCCGGTGACCTTGCACCCTATGGTATTTCTGCTGTAAGAGGTGTTAAAATGGCTATTGCTGACATTAATGCAAAAGGCGGTATTCTTGGTAAACAAATTGAACTGCTGGTTGGTGATGATGTATGTAAACCTGAAGTTGCTGTAAATATGGCAACCAAACTTGTATCAGATGGCGCCCAGATGATTGTTGGTCATGTCTGTTCCGGTGCTACCATTGCAGCTAATAAAATTTATAAAGATGCCGGACTTATTATTATTTCTCCTGCATCAACCAATGATGATCTAACCCTTAAAGGTGAACATCCAAACTTTTTCAGAACTATTTCCTATGATGGTGCCCAGGCAGCATTGATGACTGCTTTTGTAAAAGACAATCTCAAAGCTAAAAAAGTTGCCCTGATACATGATAAAGGCGACTATGGTAAAGGTCAGATGGACCTTGCCAGAAAGAATTTTGAAGCCCTTGGCGGTATTGAAATTGTTCTTTTTGAAGGTGTAACAACTGGTGCTGTTGACTACTCTGCTATTGTTCAAAAAATTAAAAGATCAAAAGCAGATCTTACCATGTGGGGTGGTTATCATTCAGATGCTTCCAAACTTGTTCAGCTTCTTAAAAAGAAAAGAGTTAAAACCAAATTTTTCGGTGGTGATGGAATCATTGGCGACAATTTTGTATCTCTTGCCGGTAAATATTCTGATGGTGTTTATGCAACAGGACCAAATGATACTTCCAGCAATCCTCTTTACATAAAATTATCAGCAAGACATCAAAAAGAATATGGCGAAGCTCCTGGAACATTTTTTCATAATGGTTATGCCTGTGTTCAGGCT
>CAZYDL010000091.1:0-11525 GCA_964646305.1 uncultured Desulfobacula sp.
GCATTAACGCCAGGATACCGGTCTGAAGTTCCGGGACTCTCAATCCAAGCGTGGGAAGCCCGAAATATAGAAAATAAATCTGAACCAGAAGCGGAGTTGATCTGATAATCTCAATATAGGCTATTGCAGGATATTTAATGGTTTTAATACTTGAAATCCTGCATGCACATGCAATAATGCCCGTTGCAAGTGCAAGGATAATGGATACAACGGAAATAAAAAAAGTAGCTTTTACCCCGGTCAAAAACAGGGGCAGATACTCCCATATGACTCTAAAATTAAAATCAGCCAGCATAAAATTCCATCCATTCTTTTTTAAGGGTATGTATTCCAAATAAAGAATACATACCCAATTAATTAATTTTTGACCCTAACTAATCCCATTAAAACATTGGATTAGTTAGGACAAAACAAAGAATCATTCATCCTTTTTCCACTCTGTACCTTTCATCCAGTAGGCAATAGTTTTATCATAGTCGCCAGTAGACTGGGAATTTTCCCAAAATAGATTAATCCACTGCAACAGATTTACAGATTCATGACGGACGGCAAAGGCAAGAGGATCTTTTCCCTGGCCAAGACGTTTGTCAAGAAGACGAACAGAGTTAGGCGGATAATCAGGTAAAGCAGTAAGAACTGCAAGGTCATCATTGACTCCTGCATCTATATGGCCTGAAAGCAGGGCCTGGATAATCATTCTACCGCCACCTTTATAGGATTTAATCTTGGCTTTGGTCAGAGTTTTTTTGGCAATAACTTCTCCTGTGGAGCCAAGAAGAACACCAACAGTTACACCAGCTTTGTCTACATCGGCAAGAGTCTTGTAGCTTGCGCCAGTTTTAGTAAAAATACAGGGTTTAACATAGATCCAGGGATCAGTAAAAGATATCTTTAAGGCTCTTTTCAAGGTTGGAGTCATATCTGCTGCCAGAATATCTGCCTTGCCTGATAAAAGAGCAGGAATCAATCCATCCCAGTCAAAATCAAGGACTTTAAGCTTTACACCCATGGCATCTGCCATTTTCTGGGTAAACTCTACCATGGCACCATTGTGTTTGCCGGTTTTGTCCATAAATGCATAGGGTGCGGCACCTGACTGTACTGCGACGCGGAGTTCACCACGCTTTACAATATCGCTCAGAGTTCCTGCAGAGCAGAGCCCTGTAAAAAAAACAGCCATTGATACGGCCAAAACAATTGATACAAATTTTTTCAACTTCATTTTGCTCTCCTTATTAAAAATTAATTATAATAAAACCAGCCCCAGACAAACTTTTACAAAATGCTAATTTCTCCAACCTCTGCGGTTGTAAAAAAATTCTCTGTTTTGTAACAGCCTGTCAACATACTTTTCATAGAACTGTGGTTTCCTCTTTGATTTCAATTCCCCGTTCTTTAAGCTTGTTTTTAAATTTTTCAAAGGGAATATGTTTTAAGGGTGATAATACCCCTTTATCTTTAATATCACCGTTTACAATCATTCTTGCGGCAATGGATGCTGTATATCCAACACCTTTACTCATTGCCATGATCCCTGTTTCAAGGTCCCTTTCAATTAACAGGGTAGAGGTTAATCTGATTTTCTTACTATTTTGAATACCCTCAAATATATTAATCATTGCTGTCAGATCTTTTTCATCATCATTATATTCAAGTTGCGGGCCTAAAAGTTTATCAAGAAAATCCATGGGTGTAACATCGCCGGCAAGACCTTTGACTGGTCTGTCACTTAAAAAACCAAGCTCTTTGACAGGCCGCCAGAAATCACTCCAGCCCGGCCACCTGAGAGAGTAGCGGCCAGTATGCACAATGGTATCACTTACGCACATAAGGTCTGTAAAATAAACAGCATTACCATTGGGAATAGCTTCAAGTTCTCCAAGACCAGGAAAATCAATGGGATGGACATATTGCTTATCGTGCTGGTTCATGGCCGGGATCTCAATAAGCTTTCTATTTTTTATGATCCTGGATTCTCTCATACATGAACTTAAGACCCCTCTCCATATCCATGACAGCTTGTAATTCAAGGGGTTTGTACACGCTTTTTTCTCTGGGAACCCGCCGCAATACGAATTGACCACATGCAGTTCATCAAACCTGGATTGTGCATCACCATAAATAATAAGATCAATCCCAGGGTCAAGGCCACATTCTGGCAAAATTGCAATACCTGCTTCTTTTGCACGCATATCAAGTTTTTGGGCATCATAGTAATAATTGGTATTAACCACACTTACTTTTGCTTCCAAAGCAGCCTCATTTACATATTGCATAAAATCCTTTGGAAAAAGATCAATAACCACATCAACTTTTTGAAAAGCGGCAACAAGTGCTTTCTTGTCAAGGGCATTTAAAGTGAGCGTGCTTATTTTGCTCATGTCAGCAAATTTTTCTATTTTTTCAAGATTATCAAATACCATGTCGGCACAAATAATCTGACTTACATTTTTATCCAAGCTTAGATCGTAAAGTGCAGTCCTTCCCTGAGTACCGCACCCGCCAAGAACAAGTACCTTCATTATATTATTTCCTTAGTATTAATTAATTTATACATCAATATTATATTTGCCTGAACCTGTGCTCACAAGAATATCAAACATGCTGTCTCCCAAACTTGCAATACTTTTATCTGCCCATTTTTGCAATGGCTTTTACATTTTAAAGAGATATTCAATGGTTTAAAATTATATCACTTCCAATATTTTCCACCTGCCAATGCCGGATATTGTCAATATTTAAAAGGTCTTCGGGTGTTTCAGGTGTTTTTAAAGCTATGGAGCCTATCA
Source organism: uncultured Desulfobacula sp. (assembly GCA_964646305.1). Classification (GTDB taxonomy): domain Bacteria; phylum Desulfobacterota; class Desulfobacteria; order Desulfobacterales; family Desulfobacteraceae; genus Desulfobacula. The sequence goes on from CAZYDL010000091.1 coordinate 2,790, forward strand.
ATGCATTGTTCAATAAAAAACCTGGCTCTATACCCATTGACTGGCTTAATTTTTCTCTCATTATTTTTAACCGCTTGATTCTTTCCTGGACTTTTACATTTTTTCTAGGTTTTCTTGTTCTTGGATATGATGGCAATTGTTCATCTTCCAATTCCATTGTCTTGATTATTGCTCCAACACAAGATTGGCCATACATATCTACCTGCCTTGGGCTCAATACTTTAATTTTCAATATCTGTTCAATTGTTTCAGGCCTGTTTACGGCAAGAGACATGATGGATGCATTTGATATAATTTTAAACAGGGGTTGATCTTTTTTCTGTGCAATCTCCATTCTAAGCTTCAATAAATTTTCCAGGGCAGCAAGACTTCTATTATCAATTTTACCGGCACCTTTAAATCTTTTAAACAACGGAGATGAATTATTGGGCTCATATCTTACCCTCTCTTGTATTTCAAATTCTTCTTTTGCCCATAAAAGTCTGCCATTATTTACTAATTTTTGAAGGATGATTTCATAAAGTTTTGTCAGGTATGCCACATCCATTATTGAATATTCAATCATTTCCCTGCTAAAAGGGCGGCGTGACCAATCTGCTTTTTGATATTTTTTATTGGAATCAATATTAAAATTTCTTTTTAGTAAGGCTCCTAGACCGCGCTCTTTAATACCAAGAAACCGACAGGCAATTTCCGTATCAAAAAGATTATTCACCTGTGCCTTATAATCTCTATCTAAGCTTCTTATATCAAAATCAGCACCATGAAATATTTTTATTACTTCTTTATTTTCAAGTACCGTTAGAAATGAGGATATATCTTTTAGTTCAAAGGGATCAATTAAAAAAGCCTGTTTAGCGGTTGCAATCTGGATCAGACATATTTTTTCTTTAAAGCAATGCATGGAGTCTGCCTCAAGATCCACACCAATTATTTTTTCCTTTAATAGGTCATCACAAATGGTTTGCAGCTCTATTTCAGACTCAATAAATTTAAAATTCAAAATTTTCCCCTGTTATTTTTCCCTTGATTGTTTACACCACTTCTTTTAATATTCATGTTTTATATTTAACTGAATTAAAATGCAATGGACAATAATGATGATTAAGATAACTTTTCCCGACAATAGTGTTAAAGAATTTGAAAACAACCCAACAGGCATGGATGTAGCAAAAAGTATTTCCGAAGGATTTGCCAGAAATTGTGTGGCAATGAAAATCAATGAACAATTAAAAGATTTAAACCAGATTATTCTTGATGATACTTCCATCAGCTTTATAACCTCCAAAGATGATGAAGGCCTGGAAATTTTAAGGCACTCTTCAGCCCATGTCATGGCAGAAGCTGTACTCAATATTTATACAGATGCAAAACTTACCATCGGTCCTGTTGTAGAAGACGGGTTTTACTATGATATTGATATGGATCCGATTTCCAAAGATGATTTTGCCGCCATTGAAGCTGAAATGAAAAAAATAATTAAAGCAAAAACCAGTTTTAAAAGAACAATTGTCTCAAAGCAGGAAGCTCTTGATGTTTTCAGGGATAACCCTTTCAAGCTTGAGCTGATCAATGAGCTTGAAGATCAGGAGATATCTTTATATCAAAATGGCAAATTTACAGACCTCTGCCGTGGACCGCATATTCCCCATACAGGCATGATAAAAGGTTTTAAACTGTTAAAGATATCAGGAGCATATTGGCGTGCAGACCAGTCACGAGAACAGCTGCAGCGCCTTTACGGCATCTCCTTTTTTGACAAAAAAAAGCTCAACAAATATATCCATCTTATAGAAGAGGCAAAAAAAAGGGACCATAGAAAACTTGGAACTAAACTGGATCTTTACTCTTTTCATGATGAAGCTGCAGGCATGCCTTTTTTCCATGCAAAGGGCGTTGATATTTGGAATGCCCTGCTGGAATACTGGCGTGAAGAGCATAAAGCTGCAGGATATATAGAGACAAAAACACCTGTCATGCTAAACCGAAAACTCTGGGAGCAGAGCGGTCACTGGGAAAATTACAGAGAAAACATGTACACCTCTGTGATTGATGATGAAGAGTATGCCATCAAACCCATGAACTGCCCGGGAGGTATGCTGCTTTACAAAACAAAGGCATACTCTTACAGGGATCTCCCCTTGCGAGCAGGTGAAGTCGGCCTTGTACACAGGCACGAGCTTTCAGGAGCTTTATCAGGACTTTTCAGGGTTAGAGCCTTTCACCAGGATGATGCCCATATTTTCATGACTCCGGATCAGATAGAAGATGAAGTCCTTGGGGTGCTGAGTCTTTCTAAAAGAATTTACTCCAGATTTGGTCTTGATTTTCACCTTGAACTCTCCACCCGTCCTAAAAAATCCATTGGTTCAGACGAGCAGTGGGAAGAAGCCACCAACGGCCTTAAAGCTGCTTTGGATAAATATGGTCAGGAATACTTTATAAATGAAGGCGATGGTGCATTTTACGGCCCTAAAATTGACATCCACATTAAAGATGCTCTGGGAAGAACATGGCAGTGCGGAACTATTCAATTGGACATGGCTTTACCTGAGAGATTTGACCTGACCTATAAAGGCAAAGACAATGATAAACACCGTCCTATAATGATTCACCGTGTTATTTATGGATCCCTTGAAAGATTTTTCGGTATTCTTGTGGAACATTTTGCAGGCAAATTCCCTTTGTGGCTGGCTCCTGTTCAGGTTGTTTTACTACCCATAAACCAGGATCTGGCAGACCATGCCCATACAATCAAACAAGAGCTTGAAACCCATAAAATCAGATGTGATATTGATAAAAGAAGTGAGACCCTTAAAAAGAAAATCAGGGATGCCCAATTAAATTATATACCCATTATAATCACAATCGGAGACAAGGAAAAACAAAACCAGACCCTGTCTGTAAGAACCCTTGACGGCAAGGTGAGAATGGGTATGTCAATGGATAAATTTATAAAATCCATATCACACCATATTAAAGAGAGAACTTTAAATGAGGTCATCTTCTAATATGGTGAGGCAATTGTCCAATACACTCTCTTTGATAATTTTCTATAGACTGCCGGTTGCAGCGCTATGCATTTTTATTTTCTGGCAGTCTTCCTATCCTGGTATTATTTCCCAGCCCCTATTCCCCCATGATGATAAAGTAATGCATTTTGCCATTTATGCTCTGCTTGCATTTCTTGTTGCAAGGGCAGTAAAAAAAGAAAAATTATCATGGAGTCCCGTGAAAATCAAAATCATTACAATTTTATTTGTTGCTGGTTTTGGATTATCAGATGAAATCCACCAGGCATTTATCCCTGAAAGATATGCTTCTGCCTGGGATTTTCTTGCCGATTGTGCAGGCAGTGTTGCAGGCTGCCTGTTTTATCTCAATTTTGTATCTAAAAAAAGTTCCCGTCAGCACAATCATTTGAATACAAAAGCTTAACATATTTCTTGACAATAAACATTTACGTGTCCTATATCCTAAATTCTAAGAAAGAACGATAATTACATGGATCATGAATATCAGAGATGTTATTCCCTTTCCAAAAACACCCGGCATTATTGATTTTTAAAAACACCTAGGGAGAGGAACCAATGCAGGAGACAATAAAAGAGAAAAAAGAGGATTTTATTACCACAATAATTATCAATCGTCCTGAACAATTTAACGCTCTTATCCCGTCAATGATAACTGAGTTGGAAGAGCGGTTTAAAAAAATTCAGGACGATCTCAATGTCAGAGCTGTTGTTCTTTGTGGAGCAGGGGGCAATTTCTGTGCAGGAGTTGATGTCAAAGGCACTTCCTACAACCCTGTCAATTCAAGGCTGTTTTTAAAAAAATTTAACTCCATGCTGAAAACCATTGAAATGATGCCCCAGCCAACCATTGCCATGATCAATGGCAATGCTGTTTCCGGAGGACTTGAGCTTGCCCTGGCCTGCACATTCAGAATTGCTTCAAAAAATGCAAAACTGGGTCTGCCAGAGATCAAGTTAGGATTGGTGGCAGCCGGAGGCACTACATACCGCCTTCCCCGCCTGGTGGGTTTTGGGAAAGCAGTGGAGATGACTCTTTTGGGTGACACCATGGATGGTAAAGCAGCACAGGAGTGTAAGCTTGTAAATTTTGCGGTTACAGAAAAAGAGCTTGCCAAAGAGACACAAAAAATGGCAGAAAAACTTGCGGCCAACCCCCCGATTGCCCAGAGTCTTGTAAAGGATGCCCTTTACAGTGCAGCAGCTCCCCATGTTGACAATGACGCCCTTATGGAGATTCTTTCCGCCAGTGTCAACCACTACACAGAAGATAAAAAAGAGGGGCTGGATGCTTTTTTTTCCAAAAGAGCCCCAAATTTTAAAGGAAAATAAGAGGAGATATTTTTTATGTCAAAAGCAATGAATTGCGGTATCAGCGGCATGGGATTTTACATGCCTGAAAAAAAAATATTGGTCAAAGAACTTGCAGAAAAGAGCGGTATCCCTGAATTTGTTGCTGAAATTCTGGGAGCTGAAACAGTACGGGAAGCTGCTGACAATGAGTTCCCTTCGGATATGGCTGTAAAAGCTGCCAGAAAAGCAGTTGAAAATTCAATGATGAATCCACTTGAGCTTGATGCCATTATCTACTGTGGTGCCGGAGTTCCTGACCACATTATTCCGGACACTGCAGGAAAAATTCAGCATGAAGTGGGAGCAAAAAATGCCTTAGCCTTTGATATCTGCCAGGGGTGCTGCGGCATGTTAACAGCAGTACAAACGGCCAAGGGCTATATTGCCCTTGATGAAGGCATTGACAATGTCATGCTTGTCGCCGGCGATAAATGGAGCCAGTTTACCCGGTTTCACGCTGCTGATTCGGTATTTTTCGGAGACGGGGGAGGCGCTGTTATTTTCAGCAGAGGGTGTGATGATTTTTCACCTCTTGGAACCCAGGTCACCACCAGGGGAGATTTCCATGACTTGTGGTGGGTTGAGGCGGGCGGCCTTCAAACACCTGCTTCAAAAGAGACCCTGGAAAAAGGGCAGCACACCTATGTGTGCAAAGACCGTGCAAGAGCAAGAGACGAGTTCAAGGATATCTATTATACCGGTCTTGTCAATGCCGTTAAAGGGGCGTTAAAGAAAAGCGGATTTGCACCCTCTGATGTCTCATACCTTTCCATGGTCAACAACAACCTCAAGGTGCAGACACTGCTTCTCAATGAACTTGATATCCCTGTTAAAAATTCCTCTGTAGACTATTTAAAACAATTCGGACACTTTGGGGGCCAGGATGTTTTTTTGAACCTATACATGGCAAAAAAGGAAAAGAAGGTGAAAAAAGGGGATATAATTGTAATGGTGACCGCAGGTATTGGCTTTTCCTGGGGGAGTGCTGTTTTTCAATACTAAAAGGAAAATAAAAAGTGAGTCAAAAAGCATTTCAAGACTATTACACAGAAGATTTCAGCCATTGTTACGGCTGTGGAAGACTCAATAAACACGGGTTACAGATAAAAAGCTATTGGGATGGAGATGAAAGCATTGCTAAATTCCTTCCCAATGCACACCACATTGCAATGCCAGGCTTTGTTTATGGAGGTTTGATTGCATCTTTAATTGACTGCCACTGCGTTGGAACTGCTGCAGCAGCAGCTTATAAAGCCCAAGGCAGAGGCATGGATACAGAACCTGCCTTAAGATTTGTTACAGCATCTTTAAAAGTAAATTATCTTGCACCAACACCCATTGGAACTGAACTTGAAATCCGGGGAAAGGTTGTTGAGATAAAAGGTAAAAAAATAGTTGTTGATGCAAAAATCATTGCAGATAATAAAACCTGTGTAACTGGGAATGTTGTGGTAGTTCAAAGGCCCAACTCAATGAAAATAAAATAATTAATATTTGAGCAGGGAATAAATTATAAAGGAGGATGCTTATGAAATGCCATGAAGTAGATTATGAAATTTTTGGCGATGATATGCAAACCGTGGAAGTTGAGCTTGATCCTGGCGAAACTGTCATTGCAGAAGCAGGAGCCATGAATTGGATGGAGGATGGAATATCCTTTGAAGCAAAAATGGGAGATGGTTCACAGCCAGACAAGGGTTTTATGGGAAAACTGTTTGATGCAGGCAAACGAGCCATAACAGGAGAGTCCTTGTTTATAACCCATTTTACCAATCAGGTGCAGAGTAAAACAAGAGTTGCTTTCAGCGCACCCTATCCCGGCAAAATAATCCCAATAGATATGGCAAAATTCGGTGGAGAACTTATCTGCCAGAAAGATGCTTTTTTGTGTGCTGCTCTTGGCACTGAAGTCAGTATTGCATTTAACAAAAAACTTGGTGTTGGATTTTTCGGCGGAGAAGGTTTTATCCTTCAGCGCTTACGGGGTGATGGCATGGCCTTTGTCCATGCTGGCGGTACTATTGTCAAAAAAGAACTCCAGGGAGAAACCTTAAGGGTGGATACAGGCTGCATAGTAGGATTCACTCCAGGAATTGACTATGATATCCAAAGAGCAGGCAATCTTAAATCCATGTTTTTTGGAGGAGAAGGCCTATTCCTTGCAACCTTGAGCGGTTTTGGCACTGTATATCTTCAAAGTCTGCCCTTTTCAAGACTTGCCGACCGCATTATCCAGCATGCGCCATCCGCAGGAGGTTCCAGCAAAGGCGAAGGTTCGGTCTTAGGCGGTATTGGCAGAATGCTTGATGGCAATTAAAACAAAATGCCATAAAGGATTTAGCCTGCAATCCATAACAAACCTCACACCTTTATAAACTTTGGCAAGTCTTTCTTGGAAAAGAGTACCGATTTTTTCCTTTTTTAGTAAGTGTAATCTGAGGAAATGGGTTTTATTAAGATTGATCTATAGCGGTGAGCAACATCAAGGATTCTTGAGCGTAATTTGTTTTCATGCTGCTTTGAAGCTGAAATAAACTGAAAACTTTGATGTTTTATTGTCATGAAGACTCTCCTTAATTTTGTCAACGCAAACATCTGCGGTTTACCCGTCAGCATGTTTTTGTTGGGCTCTCCACATTTGTCATTTCTATATTGTTTATTTTTTTCAACTTTTGTTGTATTTTTTCAACAAAACATCTATGCCATACAACAATATTTAATTTTCAAATGAAGTATATACCCTAAAGGGCAGAAACTTGAAAATCTTACCATTATTTCAGGTTTAGTATGACACAATCATCACCATATGATTTTGATATTTATCAGCCTCGCAATCCTAAAGCAAGTGCTTACTACAAGTGCGTAACCTAAAGGTCAGAAGCTTGAAAGTCATTTTGAAGAACTGGAGCAGGTATGGGATGATATGTATAAAACCCGGTACGGCTATTGGCGCACATATGTCATGACTGTGATTTACAAATATCTGAATTGTGGAGATCTTCATTTTGGATTTGCCAGGGTGCGTTGTGAAGATTGCGGATTTATTTTCTTTATGATCGCAAATTGCTGGCAAAACTCTCTATATGTGCATGGAATGTTATTACGGCTTACCTTAAATCCACTGTGCCATATGATGATGCTGTTCCCGGCGCCAGTATTGCTGTGCAGACCTATGGTGATTTTCTTAACTTCAATCCTCATCTCCACGCCATAGTTTCAGATGGATCTTTCCTGGAAGATGGCAGCTTTCAGACTGCATCAGTATTTATGCTTGAAGACCTGGGAAAGGCATTTCAGTATGAGGTGCTAAAAATGCTCAAGAAAGAGGGAAAGATAAATGATACTATTATTGAGAACATGCTTTCATGGCATCATTCAGGTTTTAACGTGTATATTGGTGACAGAATTGAACCTGATAATAAAGCTGGACTTGGCAATCTGGCAAGATATATCATTCGTGCCTGTTTTTCTCAGGAAAGAATGGTTTATGTCCCGGCTAAAAAATCTGATGATGGTGTTGCCAAAGTTATTTATACATCCAAAGATAGAAAAACCCGAAAAGTGTTTACTACTTTGGACTGGCTCGCTAGGTTGGTAACACATATTCCAGGTAGGTATGAGCATACAGTAAGATATTATGGCTATTTTTCGAATAAATCCAGGGGTATGAGAAAGAAGGCAGACGCTGATGATACAATTCCGACTATCATGCCAAATGAGATGTCTGGAAGTGAAGCAAGACAGAATTGGGCTCGTTTGATTCAAAAAATTTATGAAGTCGACCCTTTAATATGCCCAAAATGCCAGGGTCAAATGAAAATCATCTCTATTATTGATGATTTTGAAATAATAGATAAGATATTAAAGCATCTAAACCTTTGGGATATCCGCAACCATGATCCTCCTGATATAGGACCTGTTTATATTCCTGAATTAACATATGTTGAAGATTCCGATTATGATAATTCAGGCTCCCAGATTCCGGTATTTGATGAATGGTATTGATTTTTTAAAATTTGGCTTGAGGGATTATGGTGGACTATGCTCAAAATCAGCTCAAATTTTAATTTTTTTAAACTTTCCCTGCAAATATCAATATAGTGAGCCTCTTGCAGAAACTATGAATATTTTTCAGAAATAGTTTTTGGAAGACTCACTGTTATATTTTTTTTACTCTATATTTTGGTTTTTTACCAGAAAAATGGCTGTGGGCTATTATTTAGACATGGCTCTCCCTTTGCTCCTAATTCCAGCTTATTATTATCCATTCATTTTAATCAATTTTAGCTCTACGTAACAAAACGCATTAGCTGGTCAGATGTCAAAGCAATAATACCAAACATCAGGTGGG
>CAZYDL010000092.1:0-11421 GCA_964646305.1 uncultured Desulfobacula sp.
AATCTACTCCCTGTGAATGCCCACAGGCCCATGCTTAAAAAAAACAAACTATTTGATGTATGATGAACAGCAGAGTCACTAAAAGCTCCATGATTGAATAACAATGAAACAATCTGTTCGTCCAAAGCCATTAGCCCTGCCATTGCCGGGATAGTGACAAAAAATACAAGTTTGACAGCATTGGAAAACAGATCTGCAATCTCATTAATTTGACCAGCAGCTGTTTTTTTTGAAAGATTGGGCAGTAAAACCATGGCTGTGGAAATAGCAAAAAGGGCTAAAGGAAATTGAACCAGCCTGTCTGCGTAATAGAGGGAAGATATACTTCCTGTATCAAGTTTCAAGGCAAACAAAGAAGCTGCCATAATATTTATCTGATAGGATGCAGCACCAATCATGGAGGGAATCATTATTTTTAAGATTTTTATTAATTCGGGATGGAAACCAAAATGAAAACCAGAGAAACAGGCTTTTTTTAATATTCCAAGACGAATTATGAATGGAATCTGGATTGCAAGCTGCAGCACACCGCCAATTGTCACTCCAAGGGCAAGGCCCATTACAGGAGTGTTAAAATAATTTGTGATCATGAGTGTAAATGAAATTACAACAAGATTAAAAACTGCAGGAGCAAACCCTGGTATACCAAAGTTTCCAAAAGTATTTAAGACACCCATACAAAGAGAACTCATTAAAATCAGCCAGAGATAAGGCAGCATAATTTTAAACAATATAATGGTTAATTGTGCTTGATATGAAACCAGGACAAATCCCGGTGCAATAATTTTAAGAATAAACGGAGCAAAAAAAATCCCCAATAACGCCATGAGAGTTCCTGCAAAAGTCAGGAAGCAAAACAGAGACAATAAGAGAGAGGCTGCTTTGGCTTTTCCATCTTTTACCAGAATTTTTGAGAAAATGGGTACAAATGAAATATTTAAAATACCTTCAGAGAACATTTTGCGCATTAGATCAAAGGGTCTAAAGGCAATAAAAAACGCATCACTTTGGAAAGAGACTCCAAAAAAAAGGGCAATAAGTGCATCCCTTATAAGGCCAAGCACCCGGCTCATGAGAGTCAGAGAGCTTAGCAATGCAGTCTTTTTTAAAGTTTTTATCACAAGTTTTCCTTGACAAAAATTAACAAACCATATAATTTATCAATCTTTAATAAATTTTTAAATTAAATACACTTATATAAGGAGTTCGACCAAGTTGGCTAACCATAAATCTGCTAAAAAGCGTGCAAAACAAAGCCAGGTAAGAAGGCTTAGAAATAAATCCATCAAAACTACACTTAAGAATCTTGAAAAAAATCTTAAAGCTGCAAAAGAAGCAAACAGTGATAATCAAAATGAAATCATGAGACAAACTCAATCTGCACTTCACAAGGCAGCTAAAAAAGGTATTATCCATAAAAAGACTGCTTCCAGAAAAATTTCAAGACTGTTTAAATTAATAAACGCTTAGTATTTGCACTATTTTATAAATTTTAAACTTTAAGACAGGATTTGCTTATTTAGAATGCGAATCCTGTCTTTATTATTTTATATAAAACCCTCTGCAAATTTATCAGTTTCTGACCTTCAGGTTATTAACTTTTATGCTTTGTGTGTGACCTTTAGGTTTGTTTCTGCCCTTAGGGGTATTGTGGGCACGACCTGGATGAAAAACCAAATCTCTCCTTGGTAGTTATGCATTAAAAATTATTCAGCATTCTGCTGACGAGTTTTTCAGCAATACGCTGGGATATTTTATACACGGCATCTCTTTTATTACTTTCATCCGTAAGCTTATCCTCAGATACTTTATACTCTTCTTGAGAAGTCAGACCCTTAACAGCCCAGATTATCTGCTCTTCTTGATCAAGCATCTGCATATCAATATTTGCTGAAATCCGTCTTTCCACTACAGATTCTGTGGTGGAGCGTGAAAGAGTAACAAAGGTAATGGAATTGATCCTTCCTTTTAAAACAGCAACAGATTGTGCTTTATCAACAATTTTTGTATCACTTGCTTCCATAATTTCTTTTATCAGATCATTGGTAAAGACCATACCAGCCCCTGTTTCAGAACTTTTATTCTCCATAATTTCCACGGCAACCCGTGTTACATCATTGTTAATATATCCACCACCATCAAATTGATAGCCGCAGGATGCCAGGGAAAATAAAAAAATAGACCAAATAAACTTTAGATTTTTCATATTAGATCACTATATTTACAAGTGTTTGTTTTTTCCTGATAACAATAACCTTTTTTAAGGTTTTATCCTTAATATATTTTTGAATTTTTTCATCTGCAAGAGCTGTCTTTTCAATCAAAGCTTCATCACTGTCAGCACCCATTGTTATTTTAGCCCGAAGTTTTCCATTTACCTGGACAACAATCAGAATTTCATCGGTTGTCAGGCTGTCTTCCCGGTAAACTGGCCATGACTGCGCAAGAATGGAACCTTGTTTACCCATTCTGAGAAAAAGCTCTTCACAAAAATGAGGAGTGATTGGGGACAATAATAAAATAATATTTTCAAGGCAGAAGACAATTACTTGTTTTTGCTCATTTGCCGCAGAATCCAGATCAACGGCATATAAATTATTTACAAGCTCCATTACAGCTGAAATAGCTGTATTAAAGTGAAAACTTTGATCAATATCATCTGAAACCTTTTTAATGGTCTGATTTGCCTTGATATAAAGATCCTTTGCCTTGGATGATGAAAGATCAGAAGCTGCACCTGTATATGGCTCAATACCACCCATCTTTTCAACACAGTCCAGGGCCAGACGCCATACTCTGTTGACAAATCTATTGCTGCCTTCAACACCATCTTCATTCCATTCAAGATCTCTTTCCGGGGGAGCTGCAAACAGGCAAAACAGACGGGTGACATCTGCTCCATATTGTTCAAGCAATTCATTTGGATCAACAACATTTTTTTTAGACTTGGACATTTTAATGACCCGTCCGATTTCTACATCGCTTTTGCACATTGTGCATTTAAAATTGTTGTTTTCATTTCTCTGTGCCTGCTCGGGAAAAAGGTACCCATGTTCAGGACAGGTCATGGTCTCTTTACAGACCATGCCCTGGGTTAAAAGCCGTGTAAACGGTTCTTTAAAATCAATCATGCCAAGGTTGTTGAGCACCCGCATAAAATACCTTGAATATAATAAGTGAAGCACTGCATGTTCCACTCCTCCAATATATTGATCCACAGGAGCCCAATATTTTACTGCCTCGGGGTCAAACATACCCTTTTCATATCTTGGTGAGCAATATCTTAAATAATACCAGGATGATTCCACAAAGGTATCCATGGTATCAGTATCCCTTTTAGCATCCTCTCTTTTACAATGAGGGCATGTGACTTTTGTAAAATAATCCAGTGTTGGCAGAGGCGAACCTCCTTTTTCAAGAAGATTTACATTTTCAGGAAGTTTAATGGGAAGATCTGCCTCCGGCACTGGAACAACACCACAGTCAGGGCAATGAATTACTGGGATTGGAGTTCCCCAATATCGCTGCCTTGATATTCCCCAGTCTCTTAATCGAAAGGAGATGGTTTTTTTCCCCCTGCCCTTTTTTTCCAGCCAGTCTGTCATAATATCCATGGCATCTTTGCTGTCAAGACCATTAAACTCGCCGGAATTTACAATTATACCATCTCCGGTATAAGCCTCTTCCATAATCTTTCCATCCAACTCTTCTCCTTCAGGCTGAACCACAGGGATGATTTCAAGATTGTATTTTCTGGCAAAATCAAAGTCCCTCTGATCTCCAGCCGGGACAGACATAATTGCACCGGTTCCATACTCCATTAAAACAAAATTAGCAGTATAAACAGGAATTTTCTCTTTGGTTGCAGGGTTGATACAGAATGCACCTGTAAAAACACCCTCTTTTTCATATTTTTCAAGACCTTCTGCTGATCTCTCCTGGCTTGATATCTTTTTTACAAAACTCTTAACCAGCTCTTCCTGATCACTTCCCTTTGAAAGACTTTCAACAAGAGGGTGTTCCGGAGCAAGGCACATGAATGTTGCCCCAAAAACAGTATCCGGCCTTGTGGTAAAAACCACAATATCTTCATCCTTGCCATGGATTTTAAATTTTAATTCAGAACCAATGCTTTTGCCAATCCAGTTTTTCTGCATGGTGGTTACTTTGTCTGGCCAGCCAGGCAGTTTATCGCAATGGACAAGCAGGTCTTCAGCAAAATCTGTTATTTTAAAAAACCATTGCCACAGCTTTTTTTGATGGACAATTTGGGAGCATCTCCAGCACTTATCCTGTTCAACCTGCTCATTGGCAAGCACGGTCTGACATTTTTCACACCAGTTGACATAGGACTCTTTTCTATATGCCATTTTCTTTTCCAGCATTTTAAGAAAAAGCCATTGTTCCCATCTATAATATTCAGGGTGGCAGGTTGCAATCTCACGATCCCAGTCATAGGAAAACCCCATTTTTTTAAGCTGTTCGCGCATGGACCTGATATTTTCGTATGTCCAGGCTGCAGGATGGGTATTATTATCAATGGCTGCATTTTCAGCAGGCATGCCAAAGGCATCCCAGCCCATGGGATGAATTACATTAAAGCCTTTCATTCTTTTATATCTTACAACGACATCGCCAATGGTATAATTTCTCACATGGCCTATATGTATTTTTCCTGAAGGATATGGAAACATCTCCAAAAGATAATATTTCTCTTTTGACGTCTCTTTTTGGACTTTAAAAGATTTGTTTTCTTTCCAGTATTTTTGCCATTTTGGCTCTATAGTTTGTGGCTGGTACCGCTGCTCCATGAAACACCTGCTTCTTTTTTAATTAATGCCGGCCAAAATATGCCGATCTAACAAGGATATTATTTAAGCTCTTATAAATGTCATAACCAGAGCTAAATAGCAAGAAAATCAAATGTTTTTCACCCTTTTAATTTTTTCTTTTCTTGTTTCATTTTGTGATTTTTGATAGTTTAAAAATCAAAATTATCAAATTCATAAAAGGTAAGCCATGTCAGACTATGGAAAAATTTCTGATAATCATTCAATTAACTCTCTGATTGAAAAAATCCTTGATGATCTTTGCCCCTTTCTTGAGGAACAGGCAAATGCGATATCTCAGCTCACTTCTATTGGAAAGGCTCTTGGTGCTGGAAAAGATATAAATATATTGCTTGAAAAGATTCTTGCCATTGCCATAAAATTTTCTAAGGCTGATGGAGGAACCCTCTATCTCGTTGATAGGAAAAACCAATACCTCAATTTTCATGTGCTCCAGAATAAAACCCTGGATCTTAAAAAATCAGGGAGTCGGATTAACCTTCCAAAAGTGGCATTATATAATGACGACACCACACCAAATCATTCCAATGTATCCTCATATGTCTTTCATACAGGTAAAATTGTAAACATTGATGATGTTTATAAAACCCAAAAATTTAAATTCCAGGGTACTAAAAAATTTGATAAGGCTTTACACTATAAAAGCCAGTCAATGATTGTGATTCCCATGCGCAATCATGAAAATTATATTATCGGCATCCTTCAATTGATTAATTCAATAGATCCTTTTTCTAAAAAAATAATTTCATTTACCCCAGCTGATCAGGAAAAAGCTTCTGGCCTTGCAAACCTTACTTCTGTTCTGTTAACCCAGCAAAACCTTATCCTTGAAATGGAAGAACTTTTTGAGGCATTTATAAAAGCCATTGCAGTATCCATAGATGAGAAATCAAAATACACCAGCGGTCATATTCAGAGGGTTACCCGGATCAGCCTCATGATAGCCAAGGTCATAAACCAGGACAATACAATATTTAAAGATATATCCCTGAATTCTGATCAAATGGATGAACTCAGAATTGCAGCACTTATGCATGACACTGGCAAAATAACTACTCCTGACCATATCATAAACAAATCTTCAAGATTGGAAATGGTGCACGACAGAATTGAACTTCTTGCAACAAGATGGAATCTCTTTATAACAAATCAAAAACTTGCAGCTGCCCAGGAAAAAATTGCTCTGCTGGACCACACTCAAAAAGAGAAATTATTTGTTGAGATTGATGAACGCTACAGTGAAAGAATCAATGAACTTGAAAAAGAATTTGATATTTTGTCCTGCATTAATTCAACAAAAAAGAGCCTTGATAAAAATCTCCTTGGCAAGTTAGAAAAAATTTATGAAAAATCAGCCATAATTAATGGAAAAAAAGAACACTATCTAAGTGATGATGAATATGAAAACCTATCCATTTTCAAAGGGACATTGACACCCCAGGAGAGAAATATTATTAACAGCCATGCTGGTTTGAGCCATAAAATATTAAACAAGCTGCCCTGGCCAAAAAAACTTGCAAATATCCCTTCCATTGCAGGTGCCCACCATGAGAAACTTGATGGGTCAGGATATCCATTGCATCTTAAAAAAGAGGACCTGAATATTCAGGCAAGAATACTGGCAATTGCTGACATTTTTGAAGCTCTTAGTGCCCGTGACAGGCCATATAAAAACCCCATGGCTTTGAGTCAGACCATTAAGGTTCTTGAGCATATGGGACAGAACGGATTATTAGACAATGATATTATTAAAATCTTTTTTCAATCTAAAATACACCTTGAATATGCTAAAAAAGAGCTCTCTTCATGGCAGATTGATGTTTAGAGACGTTTAATCAATATCAATCCAGTATTGAGACCACTTACACCTCTCTTTATAGGGATATTTGAGAAGCTCGGTTGCAAGTATGGAAAAATCCCTGTCTCTTATTGTGTAATACAAGACCTGTTTTGTATCTTTAATTTTTTTAAGGCCAACAGCAGCATAAAGGGTAATGTGCCTGTCAACCACAAAACACTGGGCAGCTCCTGTGACAATTTCCATGTCTGATTCAATTTGAACATCAAAAAAATCAATCATGGTGATTGTAAATGTTTTACCTTTAAAATGATTTGTGGCCTGGGTTCTGGTTAGTTCACATTTAATAAAATTTTTAAAACTATTTTCTAATCTGGCAAACTCAAATTCGTCTGCATAAAGAGGATTAAACAGGCATAAACCAGATATCAATATAAATAATAAAATTTTCATTTTGCAGCAGCCTGTTTAAGTTCACACATTTTTCTTAATCAACATTGCAATGGTTTTTTGTAAATTTTTAAGAATAACAGGTTTAATGTGTACAGAGCTTGAATTTGAAAATTGTGAACTAACTCTGCTTTTCATATCCTGATCATTATAGCCTGTATCAATTACAATGGGAATGGTATGACTGATCTCCAATGTTTTATTGACAAATTCATCCAGGGAGATCCCCTCCACTGTATGATGAACAATAACCATTGAATATTTATCCGGCTGCAGTTTAAAAGATTCCAACGCCTGTGTACCGGTTTTAAAAATTGTTGTGGGATATCCTGTTTTCCGGGCAATAATCTGTATAAGATTTGTTCTTTTTTCATTGGGATCAACAACTAAAATATGGTCATTCCCGAAAATTGTGCTGGAATCTGCACTTTTAAAATCTTTTTTTTCCCATTTTACCATATTAACAGGATGCAGGTATGTCACATCAATCTCAAAGGCTTTTGAAGAGACGAATTCATCAATCTGATCTTCCGGGACTTTGGTAATAAATTTTTTATTTAAAGCAATATAATGTCTTAACCATTTGCGATAATTATAATTATTGCCTGTTAAAATTAATAATTTCGGACCCACACCGGAATTGACCTGCATGGAGTGATAAATTAATGGATCATAGGAAAACTGCGCCTGTGTTTCCCTGTAGTTTTCTTCCATAAACTCAACGATAAAATCCCTTGCAAGTCCAGGGGTAGCAAACAAAATAAATAAAACAGGGAGAAATAATAATTTTTTCATATACAAGCCATCGACAAACCAAGAACTAATCTTAATTATTTAAAGAACAAACATTGATATAACAAGCATTATCAAAGAGAGAATTCCAGTTATGATCAAAGCTTTTTTATGATCATTTTGTCTTCTTCCTCGAAAAATGCCAAGCACAAGGCCTGACAAAGAGATGATTATCCCGGTTATGATAGTAGATATGAGGTAATGAAGGTATTTGATATCCCAGGTGGTTCTAAGATCAAGTTTATAAAACCTGTCAAAAAAACTATCAAATTCAGGCTGGGCACGATGGAAAACAAATAACATAAAAATCAATAATATCCATGCAGAAAGATTGAGATAAAATAATAATTTAGCCCAAAAGTCTTGTGTTTGCCTTCTTTCCAAAGTCAATCCCTGTTTTTTAAAGATTTAACCAAGTTTTTTCCTGGTTCTTCTTTTACGTCTGAGTTTTTGTTTTCTTAATTTTTCTACTCTTTTTAATTCTCTGTCATCCCTGCCATGCATTTTATCCTCAATCTTCTGCAACAACAGTCTTAATGCAAAAAACCTGTTGAGATGCTGGGAACGCTCTTTGCCATATTTTACAAAAAGACCTGTTTTTTCATGTTTTGCAAATACGGCAGATGATGTTTTATTAACCTTTTGCCCCCCCCTTCCAGAGGAGTGTATGAATTTAAATTCTATATCTTTTTTTCCAATACCAAGATCTGCCATCTTTTTCTCAAGGGCTTGTATTTTTTCTTTTTTCGGTCCCATGGTGCAATACTACATGTATATCCAATAAAAAGATAATATTTTCTCTATCATAGCGCCTGAACTAAAATCTGATAATTTGTTCAAATTAGCAATTTTCGGCCGGCAGGTTGTTACATAATACAAATTTTTTCAAATTTAAGGCGAAAGATAAATTTGACCACAGGCATACATGCAGTATTCCGATGATCATATTTTTTTTTCAACGCAAAAGTTGGAAAAATTGGGGTTGTGTAACAGCCTGTCGACAGCCTGTCAAGGAACTTGTTAAATCAGCTTTTTAATTCTTAACCAGGCTTCCTGGGGCAGGTGAGCTCCCATGACTTGACACACCTCATACCCACAGGCAGATGCTATCTGCCCACTTTTTTCAATGGAAAATCCATGGGCAAGCCCGAATAAAAATCCTGCAGCCCATAAATCCCCTGCTCCTGTTGTATCTTTTGGGGCATTGCCTGACTGGGGTTTGATTTTTGTAATTTTATTATTGTATGAAACAAAGCTGCCCCTGCTGCCAACTTTTAATATAGCATAAGTTACATTTAGAGACATTTTTTCAATGGCTTTGAGTTCATCGTCAAATCCTGTATATGCCTTTGCTTCATCTTCATTGGCAATGAGAATATCAACATAATCTTTTATGATACCATCAAGGATTTGCCTGGAAGAATTGACCACTTCAAAGCTTGCAAGATCCAGAGCAATAAGAGAACCGGCAGTTTTGGCAGCTTTCAAGGAAGCCATCATTAATTTTTTATTAAAAAGAAGATATCCCTCAATTATTGTAATGGCAGTATCTTTAAACATGTCTGGTGTGATGGATTCAGGATTTAATTGTGTGGATGCCCCGAGGAATGCAAACATGGAACGCTGGGCATCGGGCGTGACTATGGATAATACTTTACCTGTGGGCAGATCACAAGTTGAAATAAGAGGCTCAACACTGTTTTTAACAAGGGCCTGTTCAAAATCAGTACCAAAGGCATCGTCTCCTCTTTGACCGATAAATCTTGCATCTCCACCAAGGTTTGCAATGCCTACAATTGTATTGCATGCGGCACCACCCGGCACAACAATACTTTTGCTTTGAGATTTAGATAAAATCTTTTGAATCTCTTTGCCATCCGCAAGAGTCATGCCGCCTTTTTCTTTCCCAAGTGCAGATAAAAACCCATCGGATTCATTAATCAAAATATCAACAAGAGCAGAACCGATTCCTGTAATCCTGGTATTATTATTCTTTTGCATATTGTCTCCAGACATATTTTATATGTTAAAATCAGATTAAATCATAAAAGCTGTACCAAAATTGTCAAGTTGATCATTTTACTTCAGGGCTTACTTTTATATATTTTTTAAGGGTGATAAATATGGCAAATCACCATGGCAGTTATTGACAAAAAAGGAATAACAATTTATTAAGTATGATAATTTAAATCAAATTATTTGATTAATCCAAAATGCTTCCAAAATATAAAAGGAGTTTATAATGTCAAAAAATAGATCTATACTTTTTACTTCTGAGTCAGTAACCGAGGGACACCCTGATAAAGTTGCAGATGCTATATCAGATGCTATCCTTGACGCTATCATGGCACAGGATAAAAAATGCAGGGTTGCATGTGAGACTTTGGTAACAACTGGCCTTGCAATGGTTGCAGGGGAAATTACAACTGATTGCTACGTGGATATTCCTGAAGTGGTAAGAAATACAATCAAAGATATTGGATATAACTCTTCAAACATGGGTTTTGACTGGCAGACATGTTCTGTTGTCACAAGTATTGATCAGCAGTCTGCTGATATTGCCCAGGGAGTTGATGAGGGAGAAGGCCTTTACAAAGAGCAGGGAGCAGGAGATCAGGGACTGATGTTCGGGTTTGCAAGCAATGAAACTCCGGAACTTATGCCCATGCCCATTGTTTATGCCCACAATCTGACCAGACGTTTGACCCAGGTAAGAAAAAACGGTGCCCTTGATTTTCTGCGGCCCGATGGAAAATCCCAGGTTACAATTGAATATATTGATGGGAAACCAAAAAGAGTGGATACTATTGTTGTGTCAACACAGCATTCTCCAGATGTATCATACGATGATCTAAAAGCTGCAGTTATCAAAGAAGTCATAAAGAAAGTAATTCCTGAAGATATGATGGATGGTGATACAAAATTTTTTATTAACCCCACAGGAAGGTTTGTTGTGGGAGGCCCCATGGGAGATTGCGGTGTTACAGGAAGAAAAATTATTGTTGACACCTACGGGGGTCAGGGCAGCCATGGCGGAGGTTGCTTTTCAGGAAAAGATCCATCAAAAGTGGACAGAAGCGCATCCTACATGGGAAGATATATTGCAAAAAATCTGGTTGCATCAGGCATTGCAGATAAATGCGAGATTCAGATTGCCTATGCCATAGGCGTTGCCCAGCCAGTATCCCTTTTTGTTGATTTTATGGGAACAGGGAAAATAATGGAATCAAAGGCTGTTGATATTGTTAAACAAGTATTTGACTTAAGGCCTGCTGCAATCATTGAAACCCTTGACCTTCTCAGGCCCATTTATAGAAAAACTTCAGCCTATGGACATTTTGGAAGAAATGATCCGGATTTTTACTGGGAAAGAACAGACAAGGCAGATCAAATAAAGGATCTGGCTGGCATATAGGGATCATCTTTAAATAAAAAATTGATGTCTTGTAACATCTGTTAGAGAAAAGCTGTCTCAATTTAGAAATTTTAAATTGAGACAGCTTTTTTATTGACATTTAGTGTAATTATCTG
>CAZYDL010000093.1:0-3611 GCA_964646305.1 uncultured Desulfobacula sp.
GGTCAATACCACTTTTATGGGTAAGTCCTTGAAAACTGCTTACAACCTGAAAAACCACGGTATAGATATCAGTTTTTGTTAAAACAAGTTTTGTCATTCCTGCATCAAATTTTGAAACTTTTAAAAGCTCATTGATTTTTTGTGTCAGGTTTAAGGTTTGCAGGCTGACTTTATTAATGATTTCCAAAAATTTTCCAGGTAATTGTCCAGACTCTCCTTCAACAATATAATCTGTCCATCCACGGATTAATGTCAAAGGAGTCCGCAATTCATGGGTAACATTGGCTATGAAATCTTTTTTGGACTGTGCTGCCTCTTCTAGAGCTTGAATGGACTCCTTAAGCTGGGCAGTTTTTATTTTTACCCGTTGCTCAAGGGTCAGATTCAGGGTTATAAAATGTGACAATGCAAAAATCAGCAGGCTGAAAGAAATTATAAACACACCAAGAGGATATAAATGGAGACCTGATTTTTCAATGAGAACAGGATAATTTAAAAAATAATCAATTGCTGAAAAACAAAATATAATAATAGAGAGAAAAAAGAATTTAATCTGGGTCTTTTTTATGCTGTTTTTCTCATTTTTAATGGCATGATATAAAATATAGAGAATCAGAACCATTAAAACGCAGACCATTAAAAGATATGCAGGATGAAGCAGACCAGCTTGAGGGTAATACCCAAAGGGATAAAGATAAGCACCCTTGATAAATAAATCACCTGTCCATAAACTGATAAAAAATGCAAAGCTAAGATAATAAAACCAGGCAATGTGTTTTTTTGGCAATTTTAAATAGTGTACAGCAACCTCATAACAGCTTATTGGCAGGAAGATAATTCCTGAATATCCAATTCTGCATATCAAATCAGAATAGGTGCTGCTGTTAAGAGAAAAGAGTATAAACCATGAAAACTGCCAGTGAAAAGTAAAAATACAGAACCGTAAAAAGACCCATCGCATACTTCCCTTGGATAAAAAATATACTGCAATACCAAGAGACAGGAAAACAATTGAAGAAAAAAGAGGTAAAATAGCACTAAGGTATTGCATTAAGGCTTAAGTTTCAACCTCGTGGTAAAAATCCAAAGGTTCTAAAAATATTTCTGGAATTCTTATAACTTTTCCTCTTGAATTTACAATACAGAACCTCTGATACCCCTGCCCTACCAATTTGCCCGTAGCTTTATTTCTAAAATTAATATTAAGTTGGCATGTTGCTGCATTCATATCTGATGTTGTAAGCTCAATTATTAAGATATCCCCAAAATAAGCATTGCTTATGAATTTATTATATGTATCCACTGTTACAAACTTTATATTTGTCCGGGCAAGGATTTTCCCAAGATCTGGAATTGATGCCAAAAGAAATTTTTCCCTGATTTTCCCCTGGTATTCTATGTAATTGCTGAAATACACATTGCCAAAAGCATTGGTATCCTTGAGAGTTACCATCATTTCAGTAAGAAATACCCGGTGGCTGCCATAGCGTTCCAACGCCTTGAACTGGTCCTGCACATATGTATTGAAAAATTCTTGTTTCTTTAAACCTGCAATATCCAAAACCTTAAATCCCACACCAGACTCATTTTTCCATTGAGGTTCACAATCCAGTTTTATGATTTTTTGTCCCATTATCTTTAACTCAATGTTTAAGCGATCTTTACTTATCTCTTTTTCTGTCCTTAAGAACCCTCCAGACTTTGAAATATTTTCAATTATACCTTCACTATCATCAAAAACAGCTTTCAGTCTTTTATTTACCCGGGGGTCTCTCAATTTCATCAACATTTGAATTATTCTCCATTGTTGTACTTAAAAAATTATAATTGCACTTTTTTTACCTTAATTTTTAACCTCTTAACAAAAGTTGCAAATACAATGCCAACAAAAAAAATTCAAATCCAGCTATAAATACACCTCTTTATAATAAATAACCACACCATAGCCTTAAAAATGATTAATTTTTAAAACCATGATGTCATTTTTTTGACGAACCATCAGGTTCTTTTAATCCCACCCTCAATAATAGTTCCTGTTTCAAATATCCATATACTGAGAATTAAAGACATAACATAAGATAATTATTGTGTACATGAATTTAATTATTCTGCACTCACAAGATAGTCTTTTACAACTAAATGAGTCCCCAAAATTATTTGCATTGCTCCATGATTTATTGTATGATAATTTTTATTGAATTGATCGGGATATAATTCTATCAGCCCCATAAGGAAAACATACAGCCATGTGAATCTTAATTATTTAAGCTATTAAAGGATTCCACCATCAAAGAACAGACATTGTAAATCAGGAGGTGTAAATTGAGTATTAAAAAACAATTTTTAAAAACCCGACCGGTGTGCAAGGTAGCATTCAGGCTTTCAAAAAACGAATCAAAAGATGCAAAACAAATTTTTCTTGTTGGCGATTTCAATGAATGGGATGAAAACAACCTGCCCATGAAACCCCTTAAGAAAGGCGGTTTTGTTGCTAATCTTGATCTTGAAACAGGCAGAGAGTATCAATTCAGGTATTATTTTGACCATAATGCCTGGGGCAATGACCCCCAAGCTGATAATTATATTCACTCCTCCTTTGGTGATTGTGATAATTCAGTTATAAGTTTATAATTAAATATCATGCAATTACATGAGCTTGCAGGAAAGCCAATACCAAAATCAAAATTATCAAATATATCACGGTTAATATCGTCATACTACACCCATGATATTAAAAAACCGGTCTTATTCGGGACATCAGGCCATAGAGGTTCTTCCCTGAACGGAACATTTAATGAACTGCATATCGCAGCTATAATCCAGGCCATCTGCGAATACAGGTCAGCCAGCAAAATTAACGGACCTTTGTATCTTGGATTTGACACACATGCTCTTTCAGAACCAGCCTTCAGAACTTCGCTTGAAGTTCTTGTGGCCAACAAGATTAATGTTTTTATACATAAAGGTGATGAATACACACCAACGCCGGTTATTTCTTTTATGATTCTTGAACATAATAAGAAAAAAAGCTCCGCCCCTGCCGACGGCATTGTAATCACTCCCTCCCATAATCCGCCCCAGGATGGTGGAATAAAATATAATCCTCCTTCAGGCGGTCCTGCCAACAAGGAAATAACCACATGGATAGAAAAGAGGGCTAACCAGATTGCAGGCACTAAAAAAAATATTATTAAAAAAATGCCCTATGAAACAGCACGAAAAACATCATTTATAACACAGATGGATTTTATTACTCCATTTGTGGATTCTTTGTCCCAGGTTGTTGACATGGACATTATTCAACAATCAGGCATTAAGATCGGCATAGATCCCATGGGTGGTGCCGGGGTTAATTTCTGGCAGCCAATTGCAGATAGATACAATTTAAACATGGACATTATCAACACAAATGTGGATCAGCAGTTTGGATTTATGACAGCTGACTGGGATGGAAAAATCAGGATGGACTGCTCTTCCAGCCATGCCATGACAAATCTTATCTCCCTGGCAGATAAATTTGACATTGCCTGGGGAAATGACCCTGATTTTGACAGGCATGGTATTGTTACACCAAAAGGTCTTATGAATCCCAATCATTATCTTGCAACTGC
>CAZYDL010000093.1:3711-7153 GCA_964646305.1 uncultured Desulfobacula sp.
GATGGATTCTGCATGACGCTGCTGGCAGCTGAAATCCTTGCAAAGACTCAAAAAACACCAGAAGAGATTTATCATGATATTTTAGTGCCGAAATATGGAAATCCATATTACAGGCGGATTGATTCTTCTGTCACCAATGAAGAGAAACATATTTTAAGCAAATTTGACCCGCAATCACTTAAGGAAGAGAGTATTGCCGGTATTAATATTTCATCAGCAACAACAAAAGCCATGGGAAACAATGCTTCCATGGGAGGAATTAAAATAATACTTGAGGATAATTCCTGGTGTGCGGTTAGACCATCTGGGACTGAACCCATAATGAAATTTTATATGGAAAGCTTTGGAGGAGAAAATCTTGTAAAAAAAATTCATGAACAGGTAAAAGACCTTATATTCAATAGCTGTCACAAGCAGGCATGATATTTCATCCAGGTTTGCCAAAATACCCTGAAGGGCAGAAACCAAACATGGAATTAATTATAGATTTGACAACACATTGCTGGATCAGACATTAAACAAACCAAGGAAAGGAGATATTACCATGAATGAGGTTCAAACACGCGATAATAAAAAATTAACTCCTGGGTCTGAAGCAGAACAGCTAAAGCAGGATATTTATCAAAATGTTAAATCCAACCTTGGGCTTGATCCTGAAGAGATGAATCGTTATACATGTTATATGGGGCTGGCATACAGTGTAAAAGACAGACTCATAGATCAGTGGATTCAAACCCAGAAAGCCTGCAAAGACACCCTGTCCAAACGGGTGTTTTATCTTTCCCTTGAATTTCTACCCGGAAGGTTTTTAAAGAACTATCTGATTTCCCTTGGAATAGAAGAGCTTGCTGAAGAAGTCTTAAAAGATCTTGGATTTGATCTTGATTCACTTGAAGAGGAAGAGTGGGATCCAGGCCTTGGCAATGGAGGTCTTGGCCGACTTGCGTCATGTTATATAGATTCCATTGCCCGGCTGCGCCTGCCAGGCTACGGATACGGCATACGTTATGATTTTGGTCTTTTTTATCAGATCCTGAAAAATGGTTACCAGCAGGAGAGAAGTGATAACTGGATGAGAAAGGGTAATCCATGGGAAATTGTCAGATTTGAAAATATTTATAAAATCAAATTTTACGGCAGGTCTGAACCTTACACAGATATCCATGGCAAAAAAAGATACCGCTGGGTGGACACACAAAATGTCATGGCAATGGCCTGTGATATAATGGTGCCCGGTATTAATCATGATTTTGTCACCAATATGCGTTTGTGGACCGCCACATCGAGCAGAAAACTTGACCTTGAATTTTTTAACCGCGGTGATTACATGGGTGCAGTGGAAGCAAAGGTCATGACTGAATCCATATCCAAAGTACTCTATCCCAGTGATGAAAAAGAGGCAGGCAAGGAGCTTCGCCTTAAACAGCAATACTTTTTTGTCAGTGCAACTTTGCAGGATATTATTTCCCAATATTTAAGCGATCATCAGTCCTTTGAAGGTTTTTCCGACTGGGCTGCCATTCAGCTCAATGATACACACCCCTCCATTGCCATACCCGAGCTAATGCGTCTTTTCATGGATGAACATGGACTTTTATGGAATGAAGCATGGGCAATCTGTGAAAAAACTTTTGCCTATACAAATCATACTGTCCTGCCCGAAGCTCTTGAAACCTGGCCTGTTGGACTTTTAAGCAGACTTTTGCCAAGGCAGCTTGAAATAATCTATGAAATTAACCAGCGTTTTATTGATTACCTAAAAATACAATGTCCTGATGAACCTGATTTAATCCCCAAGCTGTCAATTATCCAGGAAGGTGATGTGCAAAAAATTCGTATGGCCCATCTTGCCATAGCCGGCAGTCATTCTGTTAATGGAGTTGCAGCATTACATTCTGAAATTATAAAGACATCACTGTTTAAAGATTTCAACCGGATTTATCCTGGAAAACTTAAAAATGTAACCAATGGAATTACGCCAAGGAGATGGCTCTACCAGTCCAACCCAGGGCTTTCTAAGCTTATCACCTCGGTCATTGGTTCTGACTGGATATCTAATTTAGATCATTTAAAAAAACTGATTCCCTTTGCTGATGATTCTTCATTCCAGTCACAATGGCAGCAAATTAAGTTAGACAATAAAAAACGCCTGACAAGATATGCTTTGCGAAAGACCGGACTTGGCATTAATCCTGATACTCTTTTTGATATTCATGCCAAAAGAATGCATGAATACAAACGCCAGCTTTTAAATATTCTCCACATTGTACATCTTTATAATTGTATCAGCAAAAATGAAGAGACAGACAGTGTTAAACGCAGCTTTTTCTTTGCCGGCAAGGCAGCTCCTGCATATTTCCAGGCAAAACTTATTATTAAACTTATTACATCGGTTTCCCAGGCAATAAACCAGAACCCTGACACCCGGGGCAAATTAAGTGTTACTTTCCTGCCCAACTATTGCATTTCCCAGGCAGAAAAACTCATTCCTGCTGCTGATATTTCAGAACAGATTTCCACGGCAGGACTAGAAGCCTCTGGAACCGGAAATATGAAATTTGCATTAAACGGAGCATTAACTCTTGGTACACTTGATGGTGCAAATATTGAAATCATGGAAGAAGTTGGGAAAGAAAATATTTTTATTTTCGGACTTAAGGCAAATGAGGTTGTTGAAAAAAGAGCAAGCGGATATAATCCAAGACAGCATTATGAAGGTAATTCTGAACTAAAAGAAGTTATTGACATGATAGATTCAGGATATTTTTCCCCGGGAGAACCACAATTATTCAAACCAATTATCATGTCTCTTCTTGATCAGGGTGACTATTATCTTGTACTTGCTGATTTTGCAGATTATGTAAATGCCCAGAGAAAAGTTGCACAAACCTATATTAATAAAAAACTATGGACAAAAATGTCAATTTTAAACACCGCCAATATGGGTAAGTTTTCATCTGACAGGTCAGTCATGGAATATGCAGACAATATATGGAATGCAACTCCGCTTCCAGAATAATATTAATTTTTTAAGTGGAGGAACAATGAACCAGGATAATACAGACAACAATGCTGCTTTAATTACCTTTGCCAGACTCCCGGTTTTTGATGCAAAAAAAAACCTGTGGGGTTATAAACTTATATATATGTCCGATGCTGTCATAAGTGCTGATCTTATGTCAGACACATCCATTGCTCTTGAACAGATAATGGACAATAAAAAAAATATAATGGTGGAACTCTCAAAGGAGAACATCCTTAATAACCTTCCCTATGGCCTGCCGCCCGGCAGAACCATTATTAAAATTTCAGACACGAAAGCCCTGTCTGATCCTTTAATTCAAGAGCTTAGAAAACTTAAAGACGATGACTATAAAATAGCACTTACCTGGACAAAAAATCATGCCGGCCTCAAAAAAATTTTTAACCTGGCAGATATTAT
>CAZYDL010000093.1:7253-11357 GCA_964646305.1 uncultured Desulfobacula sp.
CACCTGAATTCAGCTTCCTTTGGTTTCCGCAAAAAAATTGATTCCATAAAAGATGCCATTACAATGCTTGGCTGGCATAATTTAAAGAACTGGCTCAGAGTTGTTGTTCTTGGTGAAATATCAGATCATAAACATGCACCAGAACTGGTATTTCTTTCTGCACAAAGGGGAAAATTTCTCGAGCAGGTGGGTAAAGACCATGATTTCTGGGGGTTTGAGCCGGATTCGCTTTTTCTTCTTGGCATGTTTTCCCTTCTTGATGCATTGCTCAATCAGCCAATGTCACAAATTGTAAAACATATTCCCCTTGCAGACAAGCTCAAAGGTGCGCTATGTATGGAAGCCAATAATGAATATGTGCCGCTTTTAAATCTGGCCCGGCATTTTGAGGAAGCTCAATTTGATAAAACCAGATCCATGATCAATCAGCTTGCACTTGATCCTGAAAAGGT
Organism: uncultured Desulfobacula sp.; assembly: GCA_964646305.1. Lineage (GTDB taxonomy): Bacteria > Desulfobacterota > Desulfobacteria > Desulfobacterales > Desulfobacteraceae > Desulfobacula. The sequence goes on from CAZYDL010000093.1 coordinate 7,706, forward strand.
TGAACAGGCATTTAAAGGTTCAATAGAGTGGGCAAACCAGCTAAGTGAGATACAAAAATAGAGGAGAAAGATTTATGAATTACACACCGGAAATTGATAAAATGCATTGTGTTGCCAAGGGTGCAAAAAACGGCCCTGCCCCCATTCCCCAGGAAGGCAAATGGATCCAGGCAAAAGAAATAAAAGATATCTCAGGCCTTACCCATGGTGTGGGCTGGTGTGCCCCCCAGCAGGGAGGATGCAAACTTACCTTAAATGTTAAACAGGGCATTATTGAAGAAGCTTTGATTGAAACCTTAGGATGTACCGGCATGACCCATTCTGCTGCCATGGCATCGGAAATTCTGCCGGGCAAAACAATTCTTGAAGCCCTTAATTCAGACCTTGTATGTGATGCAATTAATGTAGCAATGAGAGAACTGTTTTTGCAGATATCCTATGGCAGAAGCCAGACAGCTTTTTCAGAAGGAGGTCTTCCCATTGGAGCTGCTTTTGAAGATCTTGGCAAGGGTTCTCGTTCTGTAATAGGAACAACATATGGATCAAAGGCAAAGGGACCAAGATACCTTGAGGTTGCAGAAGGATATGTAACACAAATCGGACTTGATGAAGATGATGAAATTATCGGATATAAATTTGTCCAGCTTGGAGTCATGATGGAAGATATCTCCAAAGGTACAGATCCTGCAAAAGCTCTTGAAAATGCAACCGGAACCTATGGCAGATATGTTGATGCTTTTAAAACTATTAACCCGAGACATGAATAGGAGGAAGCAAAATGAGTTTATTTGAAGGATATGAAAGAAGGATTAAACAGATTTCTCCTGTTTTAGAAAAATTTAATATGGATTCCATTGAAGATGCAAAGGCAATCTGCAAAGAAAAAGGTCTTGATATTCATGAACTTGTTTTACAGATTCAACCCATTGCCTTTGACAATGCCTGCTGGGCATATACCCTTGGGGCTGCCATGGCAATTAAAAAAAACCAGACCATTGCAAGTAAAATTGCAGTCACCCTCGGGGAAGGACTTCAGGCTTTTTGCATCCCAGGATCCGTTGCCGATGATAGAAAAGTAGGTATTGGGCACGGCAATCTTGCTTCCATGCTTTTAATGGAAAAAACAAAATGTTTTGCATTTCTTGCTGGGCATGAATCCTTTGCTGCAGCAGAAGGTGCAATTGGCCTTGCAAGGTCAGCAAACACTGCAAGAAAAGAGCCGCTTAAGGTTATTCTCAATGGTCTTGGCAAGGATGCAGCACATATTATTGCCAGGGTAAATGGATTTACCCATGTTATAACAAAGTTTGACTATAAAACAGGTGAGATTGAAATTGAAAAAGAAAAAGCATATTCAAAGGGAGAAAGAGCCAAAGTAAGGTGCTATGGTGCCGATGATGTAAGAGAAGGTGTTGCCATTTTACATCTTGAAAAAGTTGATGTTTCAATAACAGGCAACTCAACAAATCCCACACGGTTTCAACATCCTGTTGCCGGAACATATAAAAAAGAGTGCGTGCTTCAAGGCAAAAAATATTTCAGTGTTGCTTCCGGAGGTGGTACAGGAAGAACTCTTCATCCTGATAATATGGCAGCAGGCCCTGCTTCCTATGGAATGACCGACACCATGGGAAGAATGCATTCCGATGCCCAGTTTGCAGGCTCATCTTCTGTTCCCGCCCATGTTGAGATGATGGGACTCATTGGAATGGGCAACAATCCAATGGTGGGTGCATCTGTTGCTGTTGCAGTTGCTGTTGAAAAAGCAATGGCGTAGAGGATTTGATAATGCTTGATAAGATAAGCCCTGATAAAACTAAGGCGTGGAAAAAGTTATCAGATCACTATGATCAGATCAAAAATGTTCATATGAAAGCTATGTTCAAAGAAGATCCAGAACGGTTTAATAAATTCTCCATCAGATTTAACAATATCCTTGTGGATTATTCCAAAAACAGAATAAATAAACAAACCCTGAAACTTCTGCTTGACCTTGCCAATGAAGTAAATCTAAAAGATGCCATCAACAAAATGTTTTCCGGTGATTTAATAAATGAGACAGAAAACAGGGCAGTTTTGCATACTGCCCTGAGAAACAGAAACAATACTCCTGTTTTTGTTAAAGGCAAAGATATAATGCCTGATATTAATGCAGTGCTTGATAAAATGAAGAAATTTTCTTCCAATGTAATTTCAGGACATTGGCTAGGCTATACAGGTAAAAAAGTCACCGACATAGTTAATATTGGAATCGGGGGTTCTGATCTTGGTCCTGTAATGGTGACTCAATGCCTTAAACCCTATGCAAAACCAGAACTTTTAGTCCATTTTGTATCCAATATTGATGGAACCCACATAAGTGAAACCTTAAAAAACCTTGACCCTGAAACTACTCTTTTCATGATTGCATCTAAAACCTTTACAACCCAGGAAACCATGACCAATGCCTTTACTGCAAGAAAATGGTTTTTAGATTCTGCAAAAGACAAATCCCATGTGGCAAAACATTTCATTGCCTTGTCCACCAATTCCAAAGGTGTTCAGGAGTTTGGCATTGATCCTTGCAATATGTTTGAATTCTGGGACTGGGTAGGCGGACGCTATTCACTATGGTCGGCAATTGGACTCTCCATTGCCTGTTATATAGGATTTGAAAACTTTGAAGATCTGCTCCAGGGGGCATTTGAGATGGATCAGCATTTTAAAAATGCCAAGTTTGACCAGAACATACCTGTAATTCTCGGGTTGCTTGGGATCTGGTATAATAATTTTTTCAATGCACAAACTGAATGTATTTTACCCTATGACCAATATATGCACAGATTTGCAGCATATCTCCAGCAGGGTAATATGGAAAGCAATGGGAAAACCTGTGACAGAAATGGCAAAAAAGTAGAATACCAGACAGGGCCTGTAATATGGGGAGAACCCGGCACTAACGGGCAGCACGCTTTTTATCAATTAATCCACCAGGGCACAAAACTTATTCCTGTAGATTTTCTCGCCCCTGCCATAAGTCATAATCCCATTGGCGACCACCACGATATCCTACTGTCAAATTTTTTCGCCCAGACAGAAGCTCTTGTAAACGGCAAATCAAAAAAACAGGTTATTGATGAACTCAAAGCTGCAGGAAAAAGTGATGATGAAATCCAGAGCATTGCACCCCATAAAGTTTTTCCAGGAAACCGACCCTCTAACTCCATGTTGTTCAAAAAATTAACCCCCCGTCTTCTTGGAAACCTTATCGCAATGTATGAACATAAAATATTTGTCCAGGGAATAATCTTAAATATTTTCAGTTTTGACCAGTGGGGAGTTGAACTTGGGAAACAGCTTGCAACAAAAATTCTACCCGAATTAAAGAGCAGCAACCGAATTTCATCCCATGATTCTTCCACAAATGGATTGATCAATATATTCAAAGAATTTCAAAAAACCTGACATGACTTGGAAAAATCAATATCAAAACTTTCAAAAATCAACAAGTTGTTACATAATGCAAATTTTTTCAACGCCGAAATTGGAAAAATTTGGGTTGTGTAACAGCCTGTCGAGCAAAGGAGTGCTGCACATGACTGACTCAACACCAATCAAAGTTGTAAAAAATGGGCATATAGCCTCTGTAATCATGAATAACCCTGAAAAACTA
>CAZYDL010000094.1:0-11320 GCA_964646305.1 uncultured Desulfobacula sp.
GTTTTATGATAGGAGAAAAAAATGGCTGATATCACAAAAGATGATGTACTTGAATTTATATCAAACATGAGTGTTCTTGAACTCTCTGAACTTGTAAAAGAGATGGAAGATAAATTTGGTGTGAGCGCTGCAGCACCTATGGCTATGGCAGCAATGCCTGCTGCTGGTGATGCTGGAGCTGCTGAAGAAGAGCAGACTGAGTTTGATGTTATCCTTGAAAATTTTGGAGAAAAAAAGATTAATGTTATCAAGGAAGTAAGAGCACTTACAGGCCTTGGCCTTAAAGAAGCAAAAGCTCTCGTGGAAGAAGCACCAAAAGCAGTTAAAGAGGGCGTTTCAAAAGAAGAAGCCGACAAGGTTAAAGAACAGCTTGAAGGAGCTGGCGCACAGGTTTCTGTAAAATAGTTGTTAGTTGAACTAACAATATTTGAAGTTTTAGGCTAAGCAAAAAATATGCGGGGGCAGGGTAATTGTATCATGCTTCCGCTTTTACCATTGGAAAAACCAAGACCCCCAGGAGATCTCATGACCGGAAGTCTTTTGACCAATAAGCGTGCAAGAAAAGAGTTTGGCAGCAGAGAAAAAATCATTGACATTCCCGATTTAATAGGAATGCAGAGAAATTCTTACGAGAGTTTTCTTCAACGATATGTCCCCACGGAGGACAGGGATGAAAAAGGGCTTCATGCTGTTTTTCAATCTGTATTTCCCATTAAGGATTTTACAAATACAGCATCATTGGAATATGTTTCCTACTCTTTTGGTGAATCCAAGCATTCCATGAAGGAATGCTCAGCAAGGGGTATGACCTATGATATCCCTGTTAATATAAGGGTCAGGCTCGTTGTTTATGATCACGATAAAGAGACAGATATATCAACTATTCGTGATATTAAAGAGCAGGAAATCTATTTTGGCACAATACCTTTGATGACTCCAAGGGGTACCTTTATTATAAATGGTACAGAAAGGGCTGTTGTAAGCCAGCTCCACAGGTCATCCGGTGTGTTTTTTGATCATGATAAAGGTAAAAAATACTCTTCAGGAAAAATTATTTATAATGCCAGGATCATTCCTGTCAGAGGTTCCTGGATTGATATGGAAATTGATATCAAAGATATCGTTTATATACGGATTGACAGGCGTAGAAAATTTCCCATATCAACACTTTTTAAATCTTTTGGTTATACAAGTGAAGATATTTTAGATTTCTTTTATGATACAGAGCGTATAATTGTAAAAAACGGTTCCTTTTTTAAGGAATTTTCTCCTGAAAATTTACAACGTCAAAGGGCAAATTTTGATATTAAATCGCCCAAGACAAAAAAAGTAGTTGTTAAAGAAGGAAGAATTTTCACAAAGCGAGCATTAAAACAACTTGTTGAAGATGGTCTTGAATATATACCTGTCATGGATGCTGAATTACTTGACAGAGCTTTTGCCCAGAATATTATTGATAATGACGTTCAAGATATCATTTTTAAAGCAGGGGACCTTATTACCGAAGATACTTTTGAAATTATTGAAGAGAAGGAATTGAATGAATTTCATCTCCTCTATGTAGATCCGGCAAGTTCCGATGCCATGCGCAAAACACTTGTTTCAGATAAAACAGAAACAAAAGAAGAAGCTTTAATGGATATCTACAGGCGGCTTCGACCTGGGAATCCTGCCACCATGGAAGTTGCCCAGGATTTTATAGACCATCTTTTTTTCAGGCAGACCTATTACGACCTCTCCAGAGTAGGAAGGTTGAAAATGAACCACCGGCTTGGGGTTGACACCAAAATTAATGTTAAAACACTTAGAAAAGAAGATGTGCTTTTAACAACTGCAACACTGATTAAACTAAAAGACACCCAGGGTAAGGTTGATGATATTGATCATCTTGGGAACAGGCGTGTCCGTGCTGTTGGCGAGCTTCTTGAGAATCATTATAGAATTGGTCTTGTGAGGATGGAGAGAGCAATCAAGGAAAAAATGAGCATGCAGGAAGTGGATGCCATGATGCCACATGATTTAATTAATCCCAAGCCTGTTTCAGCTGTTGTAAGAGAATTTTTTGGTACTTCCCAGTTGTCACAATTTATGGATCAGACCAATCCTTTGTCTGAAACTACACATAAAAGAAGATTGTCAGCTCTTGGTCCCGGAGGTTTAACAAGGGAGAGAGCAGGCTTTGAGGTAAGAGATGTTCATCCGTCCCATTATGGGAGAATATGTCCCATAGAAACTCCTGAGGGACCAAATATTGGTTTGATTGTCTCTCTATGCACCTTTGCAAGTGTAAATGATTTTGGATTTATTGAAACACCATTTAGAATTGCAAATAATGGGAATGCTACCAAGGAAATTAAGAATTTAACAGCCTTTGAGGAAGGAGCACAGCCAATTGCCCAGGCAAATGCGCCCCTTGATGTTGATGGTAATTTTGTCAATCCTCTTGTCTCTTCTAGGGTTGCTGGTGAATTTGAAATGATTGAAAATGCTGATGTCAAATTCATGGATGTTTCTCCCAACCAGTTAGTCTCTGTATCTGCATCCTTGATCCCCTTTCTTGAAAATGATGATGCAAACAGGGCTTTGATGGGTTCCAACATGCAGCGCCAGGCAGTTCCATTGATAACCAGTGAAGCTCCACTTGTTGGTACAGGGATGGAGAGTATTGTTGCACGGGATTCCGGTGTCACAATTGTATCTGAATATGATGGTATTATTGATGATGTTGATTCTAAGCGTATTGTTGTACGGAATGATGATATTCAAGGAGAAAATTTTGAAAAGGTTGTCTCCATATATGAGTGTTCTAAGTTTATCCGCTCCAACCAGAATACCTGTTTTAACCACAGGCCCATTGTAAAAAAAGGTGATAAAGTCAAAAAAGGCCAGGTGATTGCAGATGGTCCTTCCACTGAAATGGGAGAACTTGCCCTTGGTAAAAATGTAACTGTTGCATTCATGCCATGGGATGGATACAACTATGAGGATTCCATTCTTGTCAGTGAACGTCTTGTAAAAGATGCAGTTTACACTTCTGTTCATATTGAAGAATATGAAGTGCTGGCAAGGGATACAAAACTTGGTAAAGAGGAAATTACCCGGGATATTCCCAATGTTGGGGAAGAAGCCCTGAAAAATCTTGATGAAAGCGGTATTATACGTCTTGGTGCTGAAGTAAACCCGGGAGATATCCTTGTTGGAAAAATTACACCAAAGGGAGAAACCCAGCTTTCACCGGAAGAAAAACTTCTCCGCGCAATTTTTGGAGAAAAAGCAGGTGATGTAAAAGACACTTCTCTTTGTGTACCTCCCGGAGTTCGTGGCAAGGTAATTGATGCAAAGGTTTTTATAAGAAGAGGCCTGCAAAAAGATGACCGCACAAGGCTTATTGAAGATGAAGAAATTGAGCGCCTTGAAAAAGATAGAGATGATGAACTTAAAATCATTACTACTGTCGCCCAGGAAAAAGCCGAGTCCATCCTTAAGGGTCAAAGTATTATTGCAGACCTTGAACAAACCGGCAAAGTGCTGGTTAAATCAGGGAGCAAAGTAAAAAAGAGTCTTTTTAAAAATATCCCCATTTCAGTCCTGGTCAATGTTGCTGTTAAAGATGCTGTGATAACTGAAAAATCACAGATTATACTGGAAAGTGCGCAAAAACAGATCAAGAAAGCAAGGGAACATTTTAACAGGCTTGTATCCCGGTTTGAAAAAGGAGATGATCTATCTCCAGGGGTTCTTAAAATGATTAAAATCAGTGTTGCCATGGAAAGAGTTCTGTCAGTTGGTGATAAAATGGCAGGGCGGCATGGTAATAAAGGTGTGGTTTCAAGAATTTTAAGGGTTGAAGATTTGCCATATTTTGAAGATGGAAGACCAGTTGATATGGTTTTAAACCCTCTTGGGGTGCCTTCGCGTATGAATGTTGGGCAAATCCTCGAAATTCATCTTGGCCATGCAGCTTTTGGACTTGGACAGCGCATTGATGAATTGCTCAATGAAATGAAGCTTGATAAATTAAGACAAAAAGTACTGGAAATTTTTTCCAGGACCCAGGCTCAGGCAGCAAATAAAATAGCAGATACAATGTTTCAGAAGATTAAAAAAATGTCTGACGATGAGCTTGTTGATTTTGCATCATTCTATAAAAAGGGTGTGCATATGGCAACACCGGTTTTTGATGGAGCAAGTGAAGAAGATATCACAAAACTTACTAATATAGCCGGCTTTCATGAATCAGGGCAGTCTGTACTTTATGATGGCAGAACTGGGGAACCCTTTGATAAAAAGGTAACAGTTGGAACCATGTATATGCTTAAACTGCATCATCTTGTTGATGATAAGCTTCATGCCCGTTCCATTGGTCCTTATTCCCTGGTTACCCAGCAGCCACTCGGTGGTAAAGCCCAGTTTGGTGGTCAGAGACTCGGAGAGATGGAAGTGTGGGCCATGGAAGCATATGGTGCTGCCCATGCCCTGCAGGAATTTTTAACTGTTAAGTCCGATGATATGACAGGAAGAACAAGAATGTATGAAAAAATAGTAAAAGGCCAGAACGTTCTTGAGCCGGGAATGCCTGAATCTTTCAGGGTTCTGACAAAAGAGTTGAATAGTCTGGGTTTGGACATTAATCTTATAGAAGGTAGTAAATAAGGAGAAGACATTGGACAATATATATGATTTCTTCGCTAAACCGAAAGATCCCAAAATTTATAAGGGCGTTCAAATAAGCCTTGCTTCTTCAGACCAGATAAGAGAGTGGTCTAATGGTGAAATTAAAAAACCAGAAACAATAAATTACAGAACATTCAAACCAGAAAGAGATGGACTTTTTTGTGCAAAGGTATTTGGTCCCACAAAGGATTACGAATGCAATTGCGGTAAATACAAGAGAATGAAACACCGTGGTGTTGTGTGTGAAAAATGCGGTGTTGAAGTTATTCAGTCCAAAGTACGCCGGGAGAGAATGGCCCATATTGAGCTTGCTTCTCCTGTGTCCCATATCTGGTTTTTGAAAAGTCTTCCCAGCAAGATAGGCAATGTTCTTGATTTAACATTAAAAAATCTTGAAAAGGTTCTCTATTTTGATTCCTATATTGTCATAGATCCACAAGACACCGGGTTGAAAAAACTTCAGCTTTTGTCCGATGATCAATATTATGACGCTTTGGATACTTTTGGAGAAGACTTTGAAGCAGGGATCGGCGCTGAAGCTATTTTAAAATTGCTTGAAGAGATCGACCTACAGCAGGTCCACGATGAGCTTAGAGAAGAGATTCGTTTGACAAAATCTGTGGCAAAAAAACAGAAAATGGCTAAACGACTTAAGGTTATAGATGCATTTTTAAATTCCGGGATTGAACCGACAAGGATGATCATGACAGCATGCCCCATCCTGCCACCGGATTTAAGACCGCTTGTCCCCCTAGAGGGAGGGCGCTTTGCCACATCTGACCTGAATGATCTCTATAGAAGAGTAATAAACAGAAACAACCGTCTAAAAAGGCTTGTTGATCTCAATGCTCCTGATATTATTGTCAGGAATGAAAAAAGAATGCTCCAGGAAGCTGTGGATGTCCTTTTTGATAATGGCCGTCACGGCAGAGTTGTCACAGGTACCAATAAAAGACCTTTAAAATCATTAAGTGATACTTTAAAGGGAAAACAGGGACGGTTCAGGCAGAATCTGCTTGGTAAACGTGTGGATTATTCCGGTCGTACTGTTATTACTGTTGGTGCAGAGTTAAGGCTCCATCAATGTGGTATACCCAAGAAAATGGCTCTGGAGTTATTTAAACCTTTTATTTATAATTATCTTGAACAAAAAGGTCTTGTTTCAACAGTAAAGAGTGCCAAAAAAATGGTTGAGCGGGAAGAGATAGAAGTGTGGGATGCACTTGAATCTGTTGTAAAAGAATATCCCATCATGCTCAACAGGGCACCAACCCTTCATCGCCTTGGGTTTCAGGCATTTGAACCTGTTTTAATTGAGGGAAAAGCAATCCAGCTTCATCCTCTGGTCTGTCCTGCTTTTAATGCAGATTTTGATGGTGATCAGATGGCGGTTCATATACCCCTTTCCCTTGAATCACAGCTTGAGGCAAGGATAATGATGTTATCCACCAATAATATTTTGTCTCCTGCAAATGGTCAGCCCATTATTGTTCCAACCCAGGATATTGTGCTTGGTATTTATTATATGACAAGAGCAGTAAACATGCAAAAAGGTGCAGGAATTTCATTTTCCAATATTGAAGAAGTCAGAACAGCCTATGATGCTGGTGAGCTTGCACTTCATGCCAGGATTAAAGTTAGAATTGATAATGAAATATATGACACCACAACAGGAAGAATTCTTCTCTGGGAATCAATTCCAGGTGATACTCTTATGTCTCTTACCAGACTTCGAACTCAGACCAGAGAAGAGTGCGAAGCAGCATTGGAAGAATTAAAAACTGGTAAAGATTTTAACAAGGTGTTGAAAAAATATTCTGATAAGGAGATTAAAAAGACCAGAGGGGAAACAGGCCTGCTTACCAGAAAAGAGTTTAAAAATATTTATCAGGTATCAGAAATAGTTGTGGAGCAGCTTTATGGTCTGAAATTAGAGCAGTTTACAGGTGTTAGAAAAATTGGTGAGTATTATAGCATATTTAAGGTAAATGAGCGTAAAACCACTCTGCCTTTTAATCTTGTAAACAAGCTCATGGACAAATCCTCCATTGTAAAACTCATTGATTATGCCTATCGTAATATTGGTTTAAAAGAGACTGTGATCCTTTCTGACAGACTTAAAGATATTGGATATAAACATTCGACTCTAGGTGGTCTTTCCATCTGTATTGGAGACATGATTATTCCAGATAACAAATGGGATATAATTGCAAAATCTGAAAAAAATATTGAAGATATAAAAGAACAGTATTCAGAAGGACTCATTACCCAAGGAGAAAAATACAACAAAGTTGTGGATATCTGGGCACAAAGCACCGAGGACATCGCCGATGCCATGATGGAAGTCATGAAACATCCCCAAGGCCCGGTTGATGATCAAACTGCCGAAGAGCTGAATGCTGTTTATGTAATGGCAGATTCCGGGGCCCGTGGAAGTAAGGATCAGATGCGCCAGCTTGCTGGAATGCGTGGATTGATGGCAAAACCTTCCGGTGAGATCATTGAAAATCCAATTACAGCCTGCTTTAGAGAAGGCCTTTCTGTGCTTCAATATTTTATTTCAACTCATGGTGCACGTAAAGGGCTTGCTGATACTGCATTGAAAACTGCAAATTCAGGATATTTGACAAGACGTCTTGCCGACGTTGGCCAGGATTGCACCATTATTGAAATAGATTGTGGTACTATTAACGGTATTGAGGTGGAAGCATTGTATGAAGGGGGTGAAATCATTCAAACCCTTGGAGAGAGGATTCTTGGAAGAGTTATACAAGAAGATGTATTAGATCCATATTCCGATGAATTTATTGTTGGTGCAGACACTGAACTTGATGAAGGCCATGTTAAAAAAATTGAGAGTGCCGGGGTTCAGAAAGTTAAAATTCGTTCTGTTCTTACATGTAATTCAAGGCATGGTGTATGCTCAAGATGTTATGGGCGTGATCTTGCCCATGGTGTAACCGTTGAGATTGGTCAGGCAATTGGTATTGTTGCGGCACAGTCCATTGGTGAACCTGGAACCCAGCTGACCATGAGAACCTTTCATATTGGCGGTACTGCTTCAAGAAAGGTGGAAGTTGCGGAAATTAAAGCAAGGGTTGGTGGTTTTTTAAAATATAATGAAGATATCCAGACTGTTCTTTCTGCTGATAATGACGTCATAGTCATGAATCGAAAAGGTGGTGGAATAACCATTGCAGGTGAAGATGGACGGGAACGAGCCAAAGAGACAGTAATATATGGGGCAACCTTGCTTTTCAAGGATGGGGATAAGGTGGAACCGGGTGATGTTATTGCTGTCTGGGACCCTTTTACAACGCCAATTCTTACTGAAGTTTCAGGTCGTGTGCGATTTGCAGATATAGAAGTGGGCTCAACTATTCAAGAGCAGATTGACCCTGTAACCGGCAAGGTCTCCAGAACAATTATTGAAGGCAAAGACAGCGAGATTCGACCAAGGATCACCATCAAGGATAAAGATGGAAAAGGAGTTAAACTTCCCAATGCTAAAACCACTGCAAGATATTATCTGCCGGTTAATGCAATCCTTACAGTTGGTGAAGATGATGAGATCCTGGCAGGAGATGTAATTGCAAAACTGCCACGGGCAACAACAAAAACAAAGGATATTACAGGTGGTCTTCCAAGGGTTGCTGAACTTTTTGAAGTCAGAAAACCAAAAGACCCTGGAGTACTCACTGAAATTGACGGGTATATTGAGGTGTCCAAGGGAACAAAAGGAAGGCAGAAGGTTGCAGTTATACCAGCTGAAGTTGGTGAAAAGAAAGAATACTCTATTCCAAAGGGACTTCATGTTACAGTGTACGACGGTGATTATGTCAAGGCTGGAGATCCTCTTGTGGCAGGCAGTGCAAATCCCCAGGATATTATGAATATCAAAGGGGAGGTTGCATTGGCAAAATATCTTGTGGACGAGGTGCAGGAGGTTTACAGACTCCAGGGTGTTAGAATTAATGACAAACATATTGAAGTTGTAATCCACCAGATGATGAGAAGAGTAAAAATTATTACTACAGGTGATACCAATTTTATTCCAGACGAACAGGTTGACAGACTATTGTTTGAAGAGACAAACAGAGAAGTTGCCATGAATGGAGGAGAACCTGCCAAAGGTGAACCTCTGATTCTCGGTATTACAAAGGCCTCATTATCAACCGACAGCTTTCTTTCAGCTGCATCATTCCAGGAGACAACAAAAGTATTGACGCTTGCTGCCATAGAAGGGAAATATGATAGTCTTAAGGGATTGAAAGAGAATGTTGTAATGGGCCGTCTTATTCCGGCCGGCACAGGTTTTCCAGGTTATGCTGATATTGAAGTAGGGCTTGGAGAAGTTGAACAAGTTTAAATAAAAAGTAAAAAAAACTTGACATTTTGGTTGAGTGAAAGTAATATTCATCATTTTGCCATGTATGGCAAGTTTATATTTGATAAGGAGCGTAGGGGAAAGATATGCCGACCATTAATCAGTTGGTTAGAAAAGGTAGAAAAAAAGCAGTCAAAAAGGTAAGTACGCCTGCTTTAAAGGGTGGTCCACAAAAACGTGGTGTTTGTACAAGAGTATATACATCAACTCCCAAAAAACCTAACTCTGCTTTGAGAAAAGTAGCCAGGGTGCGTTTGACAACTGGGATGGAAATTGCTGCATATATACCGGGGATGGGTCATAACCTTCAGGAGCATTCAGTTGTTCTTGTTCGGGGTGGAAGAGTAAAAGACCTTCCAGGTGTTCGATATCATATAGTTAGAGGCGCTCTTGACACTCTTGGTGTAGATGATAGAAGACAGGGCCGATCAAAATACGGTGCAAAAAGACCTAAATAAATATTAAATAGCACTGGAGGTTTAAAATTACCTCCACATAAGGACATAAATAATGGCAGTTAAAGAAATCAACCTTGATAATATAACAAAAAATGCTACGCCTGAAGAAAAGCTTGCTGCAAAGTTTGTTAACTGCGTCATGAAGAATGGGAAAAAGAATGCAGCCAGAAAAGCTGTGATAACAGCGTTGGGTGTGGTTGAAACAAAAATTGGAGAGCCGGGTTTAGATATCCTTAAAAAGGCAATTGATAACATTAGGCCTGCTGTTGAAGTTAAATCAAGGCGAATCGGTGGTTCTACATATCAGGTGCCAACTGATATTAAACCTGCCAGACAGACAGCTCTTGCTTTTAGGTGGTTGATTAATTTCAGTAGAAACCGTTCTGAAAAAGGTTATTCCAATAAGCTTGCTTCAGAGTTGATGGATGCGTACAACAACCGTGGCGGAGCCATGAAGAAAAAAGAAGATACACATAAAATGGCAGAGGCCAACAAGGCATTTGCACATTTCAGATGGTAATTAATATTAAAAATTTTCTGATATTATTTCACGGGACAAGGTTGGCCCAATAGGGTAGCCCCTGGGAGAAGTAAGTAAAGAGGAGTATAAAAAGATGGCTAAGGAAAAATTTGAGCGGACAAAGCCGCATGTGAACATAGGAACAATAGGTCATATAGATCATGGGAAGACTACGCTTACAGCAGCGATCACTAAGCTTTGCGGTATGAAGGGCCATGCTGACTATGTTCCCTTTGATGAGATAGACAAGGCTCCAGAAGAGAGAGAGCGTGGTATAACAATAGCAACAGCCCATGTAGAGTATGAGACAGACAACCGTCATTACGCACATGTGGACTGCCCAGGCCATGCTGACTATATTAAAAACATGATTACAGGCGCAGCCCAGATGGACGGAGCTATATTGGTAGTAAGTGCCGATGACGGCCCCATGCCCCAGACAAGAGAGCATATTCTTCTTGCCCGCCAGGTAGGTGTACCAAAAATAGTTGTATTTTTAAATAAATGCGACATGGTAGATGATGAAGAGTTGATAGAGCTTGTTGAGATGGAATTGCAAGAGCTTCTTGAAAGCTATGAGTTTACAGATGTTCCAATCATTAAAGGAAGTGCACTTAAGGCTCTTGAATGTGAAGATCTTGAATGCGAAGATGGTAAACCAATTTTTGAGCTTCTTGAAACACTTGACTCTTACGTACCGGAACCTGAAAGAGATACAGCCAAACCATTTCTTATGCCCATAGAGGACGTGTTCAGCATTTCAGGTCGTGGAACTGTTGTAACGGGAAGAATTGATCGTGGTATTGTTAAAACAGGTGAAGAAGTAGAGATTGTAGGTATTAGAGAGACAGCTAAAACAATCTGTACCGGAGTTGAGATGTTTAGAAAACTTCTTGATGAAGGCCAGGCTGGAGATAATGTAGGTCTTCTTCTTCGTGGAACAAAACGTGATGAGGTGGAAAGAGGTCAGGTAGTAGCAAAGCCAGGTTCCATAACACCCCATACAAAATTTAAAGCAGAGATGTATGCGTTGAGCAAAGAAGAAGGTGGCCGTCATACTCCATTTTTCAGTGGTTACAGACCCCAGTTCTTTTTTAGAACAACAGATATTACAGGTATATTGACCCTTGACGAAGGTGTGGAAATGATCATGCCCGGAGACAATGCAACCATAAATGTAGAGCTGATAAATCCAATAGCAATGGAAAAAGAGCTCAGGTTTGCAATCCGTGAAGGTGGACGTACTGTTGGCGCCGGTGTTATCGGTGAAATTATAGAGTA
>CAZYDL010000095.1:0-11301 GCA_964646305.1 uncultured Desulfobacula sp.
ATAAATTATCGATTTTATCAAGTCAACAGGCCATTGTCATATCTTTGAATATTTGTCATAAAAAACATTCTTTACAACCAATGTTTATTGTTCTTTTCCTATAGCCTTCTCCCCTATCTTTGCAAGAACACAATGTTGTATTATTTCAAGGCTGGGGGGAGTATTTTTTAGGGTTGTAAAAATTGCTATCTGTTTCTTGACAAAAGGCAGAAAAGCATTTACTTATCCTTTTTCATTCTTCATTTCAGCGTATTATTTACATTAAGTAAACTATGATCAGTTAGTAAAATAATATGTGTAATGTTAAAACTTAAACCGTTGATAGCCTTGTGAAAATACTGTTAATTTTGAAAATTTAAAGATAGGAATAAATAAAATGATAAACTTACGTAAGCTATATATATTTGTTATCTCGGCTTTTATGACTACAGTCGTGGTCAGTTGCGGCACCAGTAAGTTAACGTCTTCCGATGCTCGAGTTGCAATGACAGAAAATCTTGCCACAGAACAGGATCTGTCACGTCAACCTTTAACACTTCAAAATCCGTCTGCCAATAAAAATAAAGTGTCAAAAAAAATAATCAGCTGGAAGCCTTCTTCCCAGGCTGCTAACAATGCCGTCATCAAACTGGGGCGGGATGAAGAGCTAAAGCCACAGGCTCTTGATATATCGGTTCAGGTTGATGGTTTCAGGGCTCGTGTAGTTATTGACGGATTTTACAGCAATCCGCATAACAGGGATCTGGAAGGTGCTTTTAAATTTCGTTTGCCAAACGGAGCTGTGCCTTACTTTTTTGCCTTTGGTGAAACAGCTACATCCCTGGAAAACGATATACAAACACCGATTGTGTTTGACTCCTCAAATAAACCTTTATCACGCCTGGCACCTCAAACTCTGATGAGTCAGCGAGCCCGTCAATGGCTGGCGCCTAAACAGGCGATCATGGTCTCAAAAGAAAAAGCGGCCTTTGCCTATAATGACACTGTTGCCCGGCGTGTAGACCCTGCATTACTGGAATGGGCTGGGGCAGGTGTGTTTTCAGCTAAAGTGTATCCGTTGCAGGCTCATAAGACTCATCGTGTAGTATTAGGTTATGACTTGAATTTAAAACGAGCCCATGGTGATTTAATACTTGATTTGCCCGTGACCAATGAGGCTATCCAGAAAAGAATCAGTTTGTTTATTAATAAAAAAGGAGCAGAACAGGTTTTGCTGCACCGGATTATTGCTGATGAAACTAAACCTTCAATCGTTATCAGTAAAAATAATGAGCTTGTTCAACAGACGGTTGAAGGTACTGAGTTTAATGGAATTCGAGTAATCGTTAAAAAGCATGCCAATATTGCTTTGATGGGGCAGGATGATGCGGGTTCTTTTTTTGCCAAACAATGGAAAGCAGATTTACCCATTGCTGAAACGCCTTCACTTCCAAGGGCTGTGTTTGCCATTGATACTTCATTGAGCGCTTCTCCACAAAAATTTCATCTGTGGGTTGAGCTGGTCGAAAAAATACTTGAAGCCAATAAAAGTGAAATAAGCGAGTTTGCACTGCTTTCATTTAATATTGACAGTCACTGGTGGAAAAAAAAATTTGTTAAAAATACGGCATTACACAGGAAAAAATTATTAAGTTACCTGAACCAACTGATTATAGAGGGTGCGACTGATTTGGCATCTGCTGTGAATATTGCTGCTGCACCGTCATGGTGGGTAGGAGATGAGTCAGTAGATAAAACTTCTGATAAAAAATTTGATTTATTCCTGCTCAGTGATGGAGCAATTACCTGGGGTGAAAAAGAATCTTACTTTATTTCGGAATCACTTAAAAAGAATATTGTTAAATATCAGACTGTCAATCAGCTTTATACTTATCGCCTGGGACAGAGTGGTGAAAATGCAAAGCTGTTAAATCACTTTACCAGAGAAATTGGTGGTGGCAGTTACCAGTTAACAAATGATACCGATTTAAACCAGCTGGCCACGGCGCATAGAATGCAACCCTGGAAAATTGAATCAATTAACTTAAAAGGTGCCAATGATATTTTAATTGCAGGCAGGCCTCACTCGGTTTATCCGGGACAGTTAATCACTTTGGCAGGAAGGGTGTCAGCTGAACTGGGTGATGAAATTTTATTAAATTTATCCAGTGCTGGGCAAACCAGAATAGCCAGAATACCTATAACCACAAAAATAGACTCCAGCCTGGCATCCCGTGTGTTCGGTCAAATAGCGGTCAACCAGCTCGAATCAATTGCTGCGCTGGAAACAAAAGTGGCCTCATCATTTGCAAATCACTTTAGAGTTCCTGGGCAATCCAGTTCGCTACTCATGCTAGAAAGCAAAGAGGACTATGAGCGTTATCATATCAAACCCGCTGAAGATGCCTTTGTTGCAGGGCATAAAAAGGTGAGTGCTATTTTTGCTCAGCTGAATAAAGGTTTTGCCGGCTCTTTAAGTGATCCTAAAAAACGCTTTATGGATCAAATTGATAAACTGGAAAAAATGACCTTTATCGATTTTGCCTTATCACCATCTGTTTCAATATTGATTGAAGATATGCCTAAAGATATTTTCAATTTATCTGAGAATAAAAAAATCAGTGAAAAAATTAATAAGCAATGGATTCCTGAGAAGTACCTCGAAAAGCTAAAGCTGGAGTCGATTAAATATGATTTGATACAGACAGAAGCCAGCAGACGTCTGAAAAAATACAGTGCCCAGGATGCGTTAAAGGTATTGAGTTCCCTTGTTGAAAAAATGCCGTCAGATGTCGCTGTTATTCGTGATGTTGCTTTTGCAGCTGAAAGCTGGGGGTTGTATCAACAGGCATTTGAACTGCATTTAATTGCCGCAAGCTTAAGACCTTATGAGCCGCAGTCATACACGTATCTGGCCAAGTTGGCACATCGACTTAACAATAATGATTTAGCTCTGGTTTATTTTGAAATGGGTCTAGCCAGTCAGTGGTCAGAGCGATTTGGTGATTATGAGCTAATTCATAAAATAGATTATGCGAATTTTTTAAGGCAATCGCTAACTGATGAAACAAATGATAAATTTTATGTACATGATTATGCACAGCTAAAATTAAAGACTTTAAGCCGTGAACTTAATTTGACAGGCACCGATCTTATAGTTGCGATTTCATGGAACACTGATCGTACCGATATCGATTTGCACATCATCGAGCCAGGTGGTGAGGAATGTTATTACAAGCACAACAAAACTCAATCTGGCGGGTTCATGACCAAGGATGTTACACAGGGTTTCGGCCCGGAAATGTATGTCAATAAATCTGCACCTGAGGGGAAATATGATTTGCTGGTCAAATACTTCTCCAGTGATCAGAATAAATTAGGCCTTGATACTAAAGTAATGGTAAGAACCATTAGAAACTGGGGCACGGATGAACAGCAGGAAAATGTTCAAACCATCATCCTGAAAGAGCAGGAGCAGAAGCAACGTATTGCAAGGATTAAAATATAGTAGCCCTATAACGATTTTTTTTTTATTTCAAGCAAGATGGAAACCAGGTTGTTTTAAGAATTTTCCTATGCAAATATTCAGGCCATGTGAAACCAACTTAATTGAGCAGACCAAAAATGATTTTAAATTAAAAAAACTTATCCCTTATACGCAGCTCTTTTTTTATTGTTTTCCTGAATTTATTGCATTTCATCCTGCAATAGGCATTGGTTTTTGACAGTTTAAAAATCGCAGTAAAATAAGGTCCTTTTAAAATCGCTTCAAGGGGGGCTGTTTTAAAATTAATTATATCATAATATTGATCTGCCAGGGGCGGCAGAAAATCAAATAGTTTATTATGTTCTGTTATATACATGCAGTGGGCAAAGCAGCAGGGATGAACAGTACCATCTGCGGCAAGATACAAGGAACCATTTGCAAAGGGTTTACACACAGCATGATCTTTTGATGCTGCCACTTTTTCATCATAGGCATGGAAAATATCTCTTTTAATATTAAAATCAATTTTTTCAGGCTTTAAAAACTCTTCATTGTAGTCTCTTGAAGGTATGACAAAAAAACGTTTGCAGCCTATTTCTCGGGCCTTTTGTTCAGCCTCATCTATCTGGTGTTCATTGTGTTTAAACACAATAAATTTCCAATGAGCTGCACCGCCACCACTTGCAAAGGCTTGAATATTTCTTATAACCTTATTATAATCTGTGCCAACGCGGTGTATGGCGTGGGTATCCAAAAGGCCATCCACGGAAAATTCCATGCTTCCATTGTTGAAAAACCTTCCCAGAGCTTTCCACCATTTTTCATTCTGGGAAGAGCCATTGGTTTCTCCTCCAATGACCACATTTTCATTCATGTCTCTAATATAGTGAACAATGTCCACCATATCTCTATTTGCAGACAAATCTCCAAAATTACCGGCAAAATTGATCCATTTTAACTGTTTGATCAAGGATTGTGGAAGTTTTTTAAAGTCAGTGAGAGAGATAGCATGATTTCCATAGGGCCGAATTTTTTGATCCCTGCTGCAGAAAGGACATCTTCCGATACATCTTGATGTTATTTCAATATTAAGAGCTTTGACATTCTTCAAGGTAAACATAAAGATTTCCTGATATTTAAAAATAGTGTCTGATTTTCTAATCAAACCCTGCAAAAAAGTCAAGAATTATGATACTTAGATAAAACGAAAAACAATTGTCTTAATTTAATATTTGGCAAAAATTGAGTTGACACGTAAGCTGCCTGACTGTTACAAAAATAAACAATATAAAAACTATAAAAGGATAAAATTATTTCTTAATAATACACATGGAACAGATCATCAAAAGAAACAATATCCCTCAAAAACAGGTTGTCCTGCCCTTTGTTAAATCTGTTAAAATTGCTGTGAAAAGCATCAAATCAAGATTTTTCCGTTCATTGATAACCACCATGAGTCTTATTCTTGCCATCTCTTTTTACAGCTATATTAAAACTAATTCCAATATAATATCCGGCATTCTTGTTTCCCAAAATAAGATTGCCATGGAAAAACTTTCAGCCCAGGGTTATGAACTTCCATTAAATGGCGGGGAATATACAACAAGCCCCAAAGAGAGGTGGATTCTGTTTTTATCTCTCCTGGTTTGTGTTGTGGGTATTGTAAACACTCAATTAATGGCTGTTGCAGACAGGTTCAGGGAAATAGGCACAATGAAATGCCTTGGGGCCCTCGACAGATTTATTTTAAGGCTTTTCTTAATTGAAGCCACGTTACAGGGGGTTATCGGAGCTGGGCTTGGAGCTTTTGCTGGAGCAATTATTGCACTATTTGGATCTTTTTTCAAATTTGGCACCGCAGCCATTACATTTGTTAATGTAAATGATATTATCATCTCCATTATAATCTCAATCTGCCTGGGGTGTTTTTTAAGTATTATCGGAGTATTGTATCCGGCATTGCTTGCAGCAAGAATGCAGCCCATTGAAGCCATGAGAGGAAGGGACTGATGCACAGTTTACGAGCACCCAAAGGCCTGAAAACCATGAATAAATATTATAAACAAAAGAGTTCAAGACAGAAGAATTAAATATGGAAAATTTGAATAATATTGTCCGTGTTTCCAGGGTTAAAAAGGATTTTAACCTTGGTAAAACCAAGGTATCTGTACTCAAGGGAATTGACCTTGAAATAAAAACAGGAGAATATGTCTCCATCATGGGACCATCCGGGTCAGGAAAAACAACCCTGTTTAATATGATAGGGGGCCTGGATAAGCCTTCTTCAGGTTCTGTTTTTATAGATGAAATTGATATTTCCCAACTTGATGCCTATGAACTTGCCTGGCTTCGCTGCCGTAAAATCGGTTATATTTTTCAAACTTTTAATATTATCCAGGTCATGACTGCACTTGAGAATGTAACCCTTCCAATGATTTTTGCAGGCGTACCAGATGATGAAGCCCATGAAAGGGGTATGGAGCTTTTGGACATTGTTGGGCTTAAGGAGAGATTTCAACATAAGCCCTTTGAACTTTCAGGCGGACAGCAGCAAAGGGTTGCAGTAGCCAGATCCCTTGCCAATAACCCTGCTATTGTTCTTGCAGATGAGCCAACCGGAAACCTGGATCTTACCACAGGAGATGAAATCATTAATTTATTGAAAATGTTGAGCAAGGAAAAAAGTGTGACTATTATTTCTGCAACCCATGATTTAAAAATGATCAATGTTTCTGACAGAATTGTCTGGATAAGTGATGGTAAAATAGAAAAGATAGAAAATAGAGACGAGCTTTCCATTTCCCTTGGGCAAATTGGTGATAAATGAGATCAATAAGATCAAAAAAGATTAAAATTTCATTCCAGCACTGTCATCAAAAAAATTGGCAATCTTTAAAGGGCAAACCTTTATGGATTTTTTCTTATTTTCTTATATTTCTTTGGCTTTGTCTGGCAGGAACAAACCTTTATGCTCAAAATATTATTGCCACAGATCACCAACAAAACTTTAATAATTTAATTGATCAATTTTCCAGTGCAGGCAATCGAAGTTGTGGCAGCAGCGGAGCTGATCTTTCTGCACAATTTATCAAATCTTATTTTAAAAGCCTTGGGTTTAAGGCCATTGGATCTCAAACCTTTCAAAGCCCTGTCCGCGCAAAAAAAAAAACAAGTATCCAAATTAAAAAAACAGGAGAGATATTTGATATTGATCCTTTTTTATCCAATACTATTTCTCCGGGGACCATAGATAAACAAGGTTTAACCGGGGCTGTTGTCTATGTGGGTAAAGGTGAAATAAAAGATTTTAATAATCAAATCATAAAAGATTCAATCATTCTCATGGACCTTGATTCCGGCGGGAACTGGATCAATGCGCTCTCCCTTGGTGCCCAAGCCATAATTTATGTTTACACTGCTATTCCAGATAAATTTCTTTTTAAGGATAAACTTGAACTCTCCCCTGTGAACTTTCCAAGATTTATAATATCTGCACCAAAAGCAAATAAATTATTTCCAGATTTTTCACAATCAGACAATATATCTCAAGACAATTCAGAAAACACCCAAAACAATATAATTGTAACCATAAAGTCAGACCTTAAGTGGACAAATGCAGATATTAAAAATATCTATTGCATGATTCCAGGCTCTGATGAAGAGATGGTAAATAAAAATATCAAAGACGAATTAATTATTGTTGAAGGTTTTTATGACACTTCAGGATTTATTCCAGACAAATCACCTGGAGCTGATCAAGCATGTTCCATTGCATCTTTGCTTGATCTTGCAGACTTTTTAAAAAATAATCCTCCAAAAAGATCCATTCTTCTTGTTGCAACATCAGGACATGGCAACTCCCTTGCTGGAATGAGGGAAATGATATGGAGCATTAAAGCCAAGGCCAGGGATCAAAAAAAAAGATTTTCCAACAATAAAAAAACAATAAAAAAATCAGAACAAATCCTTGCATTAATATTACAATTTAAAGAGAAATTAAAAAAAAACCTCAAGGATTCATCAAGTCCGGATAATAATCAAATGGGCAGGGATCAGATTAATACAGATCAATTAAAAATAATTCAGGACAATATTATTGATATAATTAAAACCGGGATTGATCAATTGAGCAACCGCCTTATGCAGCTTCGCCTTGAAGATGAGCGCGATGAAATTCTCATAAAAAAAATTGCCGGACAAAGAATGGCATTAAAACGGCTTGAAAATAAAAAAGATCTTATGGCTCTGAGTTTAGATGAAACCCTGCTCATTATTGACCTAATACCTTCTGCCATTGAAAAACTTGAAAAAATCATAACAAGCACAAGGTTACAGAAAAACAATCTACAATCTGCCATGGCATTTAAAAAACTGATTAAGTCAAAAAAAATCATGGCCATTATCTCTCTGCACCTCTCAAGCCATGGCAATGGTATTGGTGCCTTTAACCAGGGCTGGCTCTATGATATTAAAAAAACTGTAAATGTTTTCTCTCCCTTTGTTAAATTAAATAATACTATTCTTGAAGCTGGAAAAAACACAGCAAAAAAACTTGGGACAGATAATATCCTTAAAGACACATTGCGCCCATCTCTTCACCGTCCCTGGCAGAGTTTTTTTAAAGATACTCCAGCCCTTGGAGGTGAGGTAAGCAGACTGGCTGCTTTTCTTGGGTTCACCCTTGCTACAACCAATGATTCAAGGCAGTTCTGGAATACTCCCCATGATATAAAAGAGAAAATGGATATTGCCAATGCTGCAAAACAGAGCCGATTTGTTTCAAACCTTATTGCAGACATTGCTTCTTCCAGAGATTTATCTGTTTCCAAACTTCCAAGAAACGGGTTTGCAACACTTGAAGGAAATGCAAGTTTTTTACGATATGGTGCTGTGTTTGCCGATGCACCGGCTCCAGGTTCCATGATCCTCTCTTTTCAGGGTCCAGGAGTCTTTTACAACATGGTTGATGAGTCAGGCAATTTTATTATAAAAGGTATTTCAACAAAAAAGCTGACCCTTCATAAAATTATTCTTGAGGGGTATAAATTTGACAAGATAACAGGAAATACTATCTGGGCAGTGGATAAAAATAAGACAACCAAGGCAAGATATCGTGTCAAGGTAAGAAAAAACAAAATGAAGACTGATCTTATTATGTTCCGGTGCAACCAGACTACCATATTAAATCTGCTGGAACCCAGAACCTTTCAATATATGACAAAAATGCAGATTCTGGATGCAAGAATGGATGCCAAACCTGTACGGTACTGGTACAGCAGGATTGACACAAGATCTTCTCTCATAAGCTCCATTTATCTACAGCCCGGGACCAGACTCAAGCTCTCCCTGTCTGACTCTATTTTAAGCAAGAAATTTATCTTAACCCATGCCGAAAAAGACCATCCAGAGGGCAATGGATACAGGATTGACACAACACCTCTTATTGCACCGACCCAATATCTTGCTGCAAGAGATATGTGGTCAATGTTAAACCCTAGAATTGATAATCTTGAAAAAAAAGGAATCAATAATCAAAAGATCAAAACCCTGCAGACAGAGGGTAATAAGGCATTAAAGGATGCCCAGGATTATTTTCAAGCCATGACATATGATAAATTCTTCAGTGCTTCGGGCAATGCCCTTGCCCTTGCAGGAAGAGTATATGACCATGTTCAGAGCATACAAAAAGATGTTCTTTATGGTGTGCTTTTCTATATCATGCTGTTTGCACCCTTTGCTTTCTGCCTTGAACGATTCTTGTTTGCCTTTATCAATATCTATAAACGAATTGCAGGTTTTTTATGTATCATGGTTGTTTTAATTACCATTATTTACAATGTTCATCCTGCCTTTGAACTTGCATACAGCCCCATTGTCATTATTCTCGCTTTTTTCATAATCGGGTTGTCTGCCATGGTAACCTGGATTATTTTCAACCGTTTTGAAAATGAGATGAAAAGCCTGCAAAGACAGGGTAGAAGAGGAAATGAAGGGGAAATAAGTTTTTTCAAAGCCTTTGCAGCCTCTTTTTTCATGGGATTAAACAATCTTCGCCGCAGAAGGACAAGAACTGTTCTAACCTGTACAACATTGATTATCTTAACCTTTACAATAATGAGTTTTACATCGGTTAAAAATATACGTCAGCATTCCAAACTATTATATAATAGTCAGGCTCCCTATCATGGACTTCTTGTGAAACAGATAAACTGGAAAACTCTGGATAAAAGAGCTTTTAACATTATTGAAAATACAATGGCATCAAATATGATTGCAGCTCCACGTGCCTGGCTTGATAATGTAAATAGAACTCAATCTATAAAAATCCCTGTCACATCTGAAAAAGCAAAGTTCCAGGTCAATGGCCTTATTGGTCTCTCCCACAAAGAGTCGCAGATAAGCAGGCTTTCAGATCAGATAAAGCAGGGACGGTGGTTTTCAGATAAAGACCAATACTCCATTATTATCCCTGAAAGAATGGCAAAGATTCTTCAACTTCCCGATCTTGATTCTAATAAAGGGGATTCAAACAAATCAGGCTCAAGGGAGACTTATATTAAATTATGGTCCATTCCCTTTAAAGTCATTGGTACTTTTTCCGGCAAAGATTTTGATCAATTCAAAGATCTGGATGGCGAACCCATAACACCAGCTATTTTCCCCGATGAAATTTTCCAGCAGACCACAGAGGCAGAAATGGAAGCTTTGGAATCAGGAGAAGATGTAAAAGCATTTCAAAGCAGGTATAAGCATATACCCTTTGATCAGACCGTGATCATTCCCTATAAAACACTGATTTCACTTGGAGGAAGCCTTAAAAGTGTAGCCTTAAAATATAAGAATGAGCCTGTGAGCAGTGAATCAACTTTTCAAATGGCAGATCGGTTCGGGTTATGGCTCTTTTCCGGTGAGAAAAAAGGGGTCTTTCTTTACAATGCCAGTGACTCGCTTAATTACTCGGGCCTGCCCAATGTTTTAATCCCCATTTTAATCTCCATGTTCATTGTGCTCAATACCATGATCGGCAGTGTCCAGGAGCGTAAAAGAGAAATTGGGATTTATACTTCCATAGGCATGGCACCTTCCCATGTATCAATTATTTTTATAGCTGAAGCTCTCTCCTATGCAGTCTTAAGTGTGGTTTTAGGATATATTCTTGCACAGGTGGTTGTAACGGTTTTTGCTGGGACATCACTTTTGTCAGGGCTTACGGTTAACTACTCTTCCCTTGGCGGTGTCTTTGCCATGGCAATGGTTATGCTGGTTGTTATTTTATCTTCCATCTACCCTTCAAGAGTTGCAGCCTCCATTGCCATACCCGATGTTGAAAAATCATGGGAAATGGCAAAAGCCAAAGGGAATACACTTTATATTGAATTGCCTTTTTTAATTAAAGCCCAGGAATTGCCCTCTGTTTTTGGATATCTGTATGAGCTGTTTGATGCCCACCGTGCTGTATCACACGGCATATTTTCTGTGGGCAGACTTAAGATGGACGCCCAACATAAAATCAATTTTACAGCATGGCTTGCTCCATTTGATCTTGGTGTAATGCAGCAGGTTACATTTAATATTAAAGAATCACCTCTGTTTAATAATTTAAATGAAAAAGACAATGGTACTGCTCTGTCAAATTCTGCTGTGAGCACCTCTTCTTCCCAGATTGCCCCTGACACTTATATGGAAATAGGTATGACAATAGTCAGAGAGGCAGGAGAACACAACACATGGTGGCGTGTGAATAAAAGATTTGTAAACCTGATAAGAAAGCAGCTTTTAATATGGCGGTCAATGGATGATATTGAAAAACAGACATATAAAACCTTAATGCAATC
>CAZYDL010000096.1:0-11235 GCA_964646305.1 uncultured Desulfobacula sp.
GAGTTACAAGGGAGCAGTGTGATGAACTTGCCTTGAGAAGGGCTGAACAATATGCAGATGCCCTTGCAAATGATAAAGAATTTCAAAAAAAATATATGTTTCCTGTTACCATACAGGTTTCAAGGAAAAAATTCATTGAGATTGATACAGATGAAGGCATTTTGCCAACAACAAAAGAAGGTCTTGACAGTTTAAGACCGGTTCTGCCCGATGGTGTCCACACCTTTGGTTCCCAGACCCATCCTGCAGACGGTAATTGTGCCTTGATTGTAACAACAAAAGAGAATGCTGCTAACTTGAGTCAGGACAGCACAAAAGATGCCCAGATAATTTCCTATGGATTTTCAAGGGCAAAAAAGGGATTCATGGCAATGGCAGTTGTTCCGGCAGCCCAGATGGCATTGGATCGGGCTGGGATATCCATAAACGATGTAAAAGTCATTAAAACCCACAACCCTTTTGCTGCCAATGATATCTATCTTGCCGACCAGATGAAAATTGATGTAAACAATTTTAATAATTTTGGATCATCTCTCATCTTTGGTCATCCCCAGGCTCCAACAGCAGGAAGACTGATCATTGAAGGCATTGAAGAACTTGCAGACCTTGGCGGAGGATACATGCTTTTTACAGGATGTGCCGCAGGAGATACAGGAGCTGCTCTGGTATTAAAAATTGGGCTTTAACAAGAGATACTGAAATTGCAAAAAATTATTAAATAAAAATTAAATATAACAAAATAAAAAATCAGGAGGAAAAAGTATGAAAGCATTGATAATAGGCGGAGTTGGTGGAATGGGACAGGGAGTTGCAAGGGATCTGATTAAGCAGGAACAGGTTACCAGTGTTGTTTTAGCTGATTTGTATCCAGATCCTGAAAGATTGTCAACCAAACTGCGTGAAAGTGAAAAATCAACCCTCATAAAAATGGATGTCAATGATCATGAAATAATGGTCAATGCTTTTAAGGAAGTTGATGTGGTTATTAATACAGCAGGTCCATTTTATAAGACAGCAGTACCCGTTGCCAAGGCAGCAGTAGAGGCAAAAGTTAATTATATTGATATCTGTGATGATTATGAAGGCACTGAAATTTTGTTTAATTCTGATATTGATCAACTTGCAAAGGATGCAGGCATCACAGTTCTGACAGGTATGGGTTCTGATCCGGGAACCAATAATGTCCTTGTTAAATGGTATGCAGATAAACTTGATAAAGTTGATGAAATTTATCTTTACTGGGTGGTCAGTATTGCAGAACTCAAAGGTGCAGCATGGGATCACAGCCTCCACATGACCCTTGGCAAAATCCCACAATTTATTGACGGCAAACTTGTTAATGTAGATGGTGGTACTGATGTTGTTACAGAAAAATTTCTGGAACCTCTTGGGACATGCAATGTACGCTATGTCGGCCATCCCCAGCCGTTGACCCTGCCTAAATATATCAAGGGCGTTAAAAATATTATTATCAAGGGAGCTCTTATTCCATCGTGGGTGGATGAACTTATTCAGGAGCAAAAACAGACAGGACTTCTTGGAACTGAACCAATGGACATTAAAGGCACAAAAGTGACACCATATGACATTGCTTTAAAACTTTGGGAAACCATTCCCGAGGGAAGAGATAATGGTCCACAGTCGTCCGGGCTTAAAGTAATTGTTAAAGGTGAAAAAGATGGTAAAAAAATCACCTATACTGCTGATATGGTGGGCAGAATGGCCCCTGGAACAGGTTTGCCAGCTTCCATTGCATCGTTGATGATGTATGCTGGTGATGTTAAGGTTAAAGGTGTTGTAGCTCCAGAAGGTTGCATTGATCCAGATAAATTTCTGGGTGCTTTCCTGAAAAGAGGGGCAAGAATTCATCAAAGCAAAAAAATTGACTCCATGTTTGAGACAAATTAAAAACTAATTTTAAAAATTTAATGTTGAGTTCTTAATTTAAAAGTTATCTTGAATTCAAACTAAAAATTATAAATTTAATATAAGGAAGTTCCCATGAACGAAACCCCAAAATTAAATATTTCCAAAAGCCTGGAATTGTATGAAGAGGCAATAACACTGATACCGGGAGGTGTGCTTGGAGCAAGAAAACCAGGTGATTTTATCAATGGAGAATATCCTATTTTCCTTGATACCGGCAAAGGTGCAAGACTTGTTGATATTGACGGCAATGAATTTATTGATTTTCTATGCGGCTATGGCCCCATAATTCTGGGATACCGCGAAGAAGAAGTGGATGAAGCTGTTTACAGCCAAATTAAAAACAAGGGTTTTTGCTTTACCCTTACCCAGAAATTTCAAAATGAGCTTGCAAAAAAACTCAAACAGATTGTGCCCAGCTCAGAAATGAGTATTTTCCTTAAAACAGGATCAGATGCCACCACTGCTGCAATTAGAATTGCAAGAGCCCATACAAAAAAATTAAAGGTCATGCGATGTGGCTATCATGGCTGGCATGACTGGTGTATTGAGATGAAAGGCGGAATACCAAAAAAGTTTTATGAAGATGTTTATGAATTTCAATATAACAGACTTGACCAGCTTGAAGAATTAATGGCAAAACACGGCAGTGATACTGCTGCCATCATCATGACACCATTTGGACATCCCAATCATCAAAAGATGGAAATACCAGAACCTGGCTTTCTTGAAGGTGCCAGAAAAATTGCTGATAAATATGGAGCTGTTCTTGTATATGATGAAATTCGTACCTGTTTCAGGCTTGCCATGGGCGGTGCCCAGGAATTATATGGTGTAACACCTGATCTGACTGTTCTTGGAAAAGCCATGGGTAATGGTTATCCCATCTCCGTTGTAACGGGCAGAAAAGATGTAATGATGGCAGCTGAAAGCAAGCTTTTCATCTCTTCCACCTTTTTCCCCAACAGTGAAGCCTTTGTTGCTGCCCTTAAAACTATTGAAATCATGGAAAGAGAAAATGTCCTTGAAAACATCTGGGAAAAAGGCAAATGGTTCATGGACAAAATTCAGAATCTTATTGACAAACACGATGTTGGAGCTGAACTCACAGGTGTTGCCCCAATGTTTTACATCACCTTTAAAAAAGATGATACCGGTGCATACAAAGGCAAAAGAAAGGATTTTTACACCCAGCTCATCCGCAAGGGTTTCTTTTTTACTCCCTTTCACCATGCATACATAAGCTACAGGCATACCAGGGAAGAGTTAGAACTCACTTTAAATGCAATTGATGAGTCTTTTGGATTTATCAAAAATAAATATTAAGAGCGTATTTTTCAAGCCATGAAAACTCCAGATAAAATATACCTTAAAGATTATACACCACCGCTGTTTTTTGTCGATAAAACCGATCTTGTTTTTGAAATTAATGATGATCAAACCAAGGTTACTTCCAAACTTAAGATCAGAAAAAACAGGGATATTGCCGATGACACTACGCCCCTTGTGTTTGATAAGGGCAATTTCAAAATTAAATCTGTTATTGCCGGCGGCATGGTTCTACTGCCCAAAGAGTATGGGGCTGATGATGATTTTTTCAAACTTGCAAAAACTCCAGATGAATTTGAGCTTGAAATTACAATTGTTTTAAAACCACAGGACAATACCAGCCTTGAAGGTTTGTATAAATCAGGCAATATTTTATGTACTCAATGTGAAGCCCAGGGGTTTAGAAAAATTACCCCTTTTCCTGACAGGCCTGATGTCATGTCTGTTTATTCGTGTACGATCATTGCCGATCAAGCTAAATACCCTGTATTGCTGTCCAATGGCAACCTTGTGAAATCAGGCCAGCTTGACAACAACAGGCATTATGTAAGATGGGAAGATCCTTTTAAAAAACCAGGTTATCTCTTTGCCCTTGTTGCAGGAGATCTTGCCCATATAAAGGATGAGTTTAAAACAAGGTCGGGCAAAATCGTTGATTTAAAAATATATTCTGAAAAAGAGAACATTGAAAAATGCAGTCATGCCATGAAATCTTTAAAACAGGCCATGGAGTGGGATGAAAACAGGTTTGACCTTGAATACGACCTTGATCTTTATCAGATTGTGGCAATTAATGATTTTAATGCCGGAGCCATGGAAAACAAAGGGTTAAACATTTTTAATGCAAACTATGTTATTGCTGATCCCAGCACTGCCACAGATGAAGATTTTATGAATATCCAGGCAGTTATCGGCCATGAATATTTTCATAATTGGACTGGCAACAGAGTAACCCTTAAAAACTGGTTTCAATTGAGTTTAAAAGAAGGACTAACTGTTTTCAGAGACCAGGAATTTTCTTCGGATTTAAACTCAAGAAGTGTTAGAAGAATCTCAAATGTCTCAAAGTTAAGAGCCCATCAATTTCCTGAGGATGCAGGACCCATGGCCCATCCAGTTATGCCTGAAGCCTATATCCAAATGAATAATTTTTATACCATGACTGTGTATGAAAAAGGCTCCGAGCTTATCAGAATGATCCATCAACTGCTTGGAGAAAAAAACTTTCAAAAAGGCATGAAGCTTTATTTTAAAAACTATGACGGCATGGCTGTGACCATAGAAGATTTTGTGCATGTTATGCGGAAAGCTTCAGGTATAGATCTTGAACAATTTAAATTATGGTATTCACAGTCTGGCACACCAACAGTTACAATGGTTCGATCCTATGATGAAAAGCTTGAACAGCTTAAAATTACATTTGAGCAGAGTACACCTGCTGATAAAAATCAAAAGATTAAAAAACCTCTTCATATCCCGATCAATTTTGGAATCTTAGATATCAATGGAAATGATATTTCATATAACATTAAGAATGGAACAGCAAATAGCACTAAAAATGGTAACAGTAAATTAATTGAACTTAAAAAAGATAAAGAGACATTTGTTTTTACTAATATTGCAAAGGACTGCCTTCCCTCCATATTCCGCCAATTTTCTGCGCCTGTAAAAATTGTGACTGATTTTACCAATAAAGAACTTGCATTATTAATGGCAAATGACACAGATGATTATAACAGATGGGATGCATCACAAACACTGTTTATAAAAGAGATCAAACAAATTATTAATTGCATGGCTGATGATAAAAAATTATCTGTCTCTGTAAATTTAATCAATGCTTTTAAAAAAGCGTTAACTAATCAAAATGCAGACCGTGCTTTTCTATCAAAAGCTCTTTTACTGCCGTTAGAAACCCAGATCAAAGAACATTTTGATATTATTGATGTTAATGCAATACATAAAGCCAAAATGTTTTTAAAATGTCAAATTGCAATTCAATTAAAAACTCAGTTTGAGGATGTGGTGGATATTTGCTCAAATTCAGATGCTTTGAGCCTGTCCCATGAGGCTATGGCTGATCGCAGTTTTAAGAACCTGGCTCTATCATATCTTGGCTGTTTAAAAGAAAAAAATACAACTGCTCTTGTCTTAAAGCATTTTGAATCTGCAAAAAACATGACCGACGAGCTTGCAAGCTTTAAGATTCTTGCTGATATTGACCCTGGCATTAAAGCTGCGGCAGTTGAAAAATTTTACTCAAAATGGAAAGAAGATACCCTTGTTTTGGATAAATGGTTTGCTGTTCAGGCAGGATCAGAACTGCATGATACATTGGAGAGTATAAAATTGCTTGCCACCCATTCAGATTTTTCAATAAAAAACCCCAATAAAGTTCGATCCCTCATCCATATGTTTGCCATGGGTAATCAGATCAATTTCCACAGGAAGGATGGAGCTGGATATAAATTTATTGCTGAAAAAATCATTGAGCTGGATTCCATTAATCCCCAGATAGCAGCAAGATTGTCTTCATGTTTTAATCACTGGAAAAAATATGATGATCAAAGAAAGACTTTAATGAAAACGGAACTTGAACAAATTTTATCTGTTAAAAAGCTTTCTAAAAATGTATATGAAATTGTTTCAAGCGCTCTTATATGAAAGTATTTACAAGCTGATAAGCAATTTTTATATTTTGCCTGTAACATTAATGGCTAAAGAGCAAATCTGCCAGCGGCAGTTTAATTTACAACCGCCAGTAATTTAATCCAAGTTCCTTTGCCTGTTTTGGATCAAACACTGATTTCACATCAATAAAACAGCCATTGGGAAGCAGCATATTTTGAAAATCTGAAAGTTTATAGCCAAGATATTCTTTATGGGGTACAGCAAGAATAAGAGCTGAAAGATCTTTTAAATCATCCCATTTGCAGAGGTTTACATTATAGTATTCAAATGCCTGGGCGCTTTCAGAGATAGCATCGTGGACAAAAACATCTGTTCCATAGGAATTGAGCTCGTCAATAATATCAATCACCCTTGTATTTCTCAAATCAGGACAGTCTTCTTTAAAGGTAAGCCCTAAAACTCCTATTTTTGAATCTTTAATACTCAAGCCCTGGTTAATCATCATTTTAATTGTTTTTTCCACAACAAATCTTCCCATATTATCATTAATTCTCCTGCCGGATAATATGATCTGGGGATGATAACCTTCAGATTCAGCCTTAAAAGTCAGATAGTATGGATCAACACCAATACAATGCCCCCCTACCAACCCCGGCTTAAAGGGAAGAAAATTCCATTTGGAGCAGGCAGCATCAAGAACATTTTTTGTATCAATGCCAAATTTATCAAAAATAAGGGCAAGTTCATTCATAAGTGCTATGTTTAAATCCCTTTGCGTATTTTCAATAACCTTTGCAGCTTCTGCCTCCTTTATTGTTTCAGTGCGGTGGACACCTGCTTCAATAATACTTTCATAAAGCTTTGCAACCTTGTCGCAGGTATCTTTAGTGTCTCCTGAAACCACTTTTACAATCTTTGACAGGGTATGCTCTTTGTCGCCGGGGTTAATTCTCTCCGGAGAGTATCCCACATGAAAATCTTCTTTCCATTTAAAGCCTGACATCTCTTCTAAAATAGGCACACAGATGTCTTCTGTAACACCTGGATATACAGTTGATTCAAAGATTACCACAGCACCTTTTTTCATGAATTTTCCAGCAGTGACAGAAGAGCTTTCCATGTACTTTAAATCAGGACGTCTTGCCTTATCTATGGGTGTTGGAACAGCCACAATAATATAATCTGCATCTGAAATCTTTGATGGTTCAGAAGTTGGATAAAACAGGTTTGCTTTTTTAAAATCTTCTGTCGAGACTTCACCGGTGGGGTCTTGAAAGTTTTTACAATTGTCAATAATACTTGTTTTCAGGTCAAGACCTGTTGTGTGAAATTTTTCTCCAAAATGGACTGCAAGGGGTAATCCAACATAACCAAGTCCGATAACTGCGATTTTTGTATTTTTGTCCATGAAAATTTTTCCTGTTTATATAATAGTGATAAGTTAGATTTTATAATTTTTCATATTTTGCATGTGAGCTTCAAACTATTATGTGAAAGCTCGTTGCAGGCCGCCTGTGGCACTTATGAGTAATACTCTTTATACCATCTTATAAAATTATTTATTCCTGTTTCAATGGAAGTCGAGGGTTTAAAACCTGTATCTTTTATAAGATCATTCACATTGGCATAGGTTGCAGGAACATCGCCGGGCTGTAGCGGCAGATATTCTTTAATTGCCTTTTTCCCAATGGCTTTTTCTATGGCTTCAACAAAAGCCATCAGGGGTACGGGCTGATTATTGCCAATATTATATAATTTATAGGGCACACAGCTTGAAGATGGATTAGGTTTATCAGATGACCAGTCAGGATCAGCCTCTGGTACATTTTTCATCACTCTTACAACACCTTCCACTATATCATCTATATAGGTAAAATCCCTTTGCATGTCGCCATTATTAAACACCTTTATTGGTTCACCGGCAAAAATGGCTTTAGTAAAAAGAAAAAGTGCCATATCAGGTCTTCCCCAGGGTCCGTAAACAGTGAAAAACCTGAGCCCTGTTGTGGGAAGGTTATATAAAAAACTATAGGTATGTGCCATTAGTTCATTGGCTTTTTTAGATGCAGCATAAAGGCTTATGGGATGATCCACATTATGACGCACGGAAAATGGCATGTTTGTATTGATCCCGTACACAGAACTTGAAGAGGCATAAACAAGATGTTTTATTTTTGAATGCCTGCACCCTTCAAGTATATTTCCAAATCCCACCATATTAGAGTCAATATAAGAGCCCGGGTTTTCAATGCTGTACCGCACTCCTGCCTGGGCAGCAAGATTTACAACACAATCAAATTCATGGGTTTCAAATAATTCTTTTATTTTTTCTCTGTCAGCAAGATCAACAAGCACAAATTGAAATTCTGAACTTTCTTCAATTATGGAAAGTCTTCTCTTTTTAAGGTTTACATCATAGTAATCGTTTAAATTGTCAATTCCGCAAATGCTGTGACCCTCTTTAAGCAGGCGATTTGCAAGGTTAAACCCTATAAAGCCTGCTACACCTGTGATAAGTACTTTCATAAACATCCCTTTGAAACACTTGAATAAATAG
This sequence comes from uncultured Desulfobacula sp., assembly GCA_964646305.1. Classification (GTDB taxonomy): domain Bacteria; phylum Desulfobacterota; class Desulfobacteria; order Desulfobacterales; family Desulfobacteraceae; genus Desulfobacula. The sequence continues at coordinate 8,444 of CAZYDL010000096.1, forward strand.
TTGTTAATTAAGATTCACGATCAATTTCTTTTTCTTTCTTTAACATTAATGGGGGCTGAAAACAACGAAAAATCGTATAAACGCAGCAATATACAAACACGATTGCTTTATTTTCAATTCTTATCGCAACCATGTTTATATAATTAAATAATTTTAGATCCAGATACAATAATTGATTTTATTTACTCTACAGAAATTTTAGTACTAATCAGAATAAATCGGTGAACTGCTCCATTTACTAACTCTTTCCCATCCATATCTATCTTCCCAACCCCGCCTTCTATCTTGAACACCTGTTCTCCTCTCCTTGCCTGGATAGCCAGGTCCCATATCAAGGACCCTCCTGTCCACCGGTGTCCTTCGATCAGAAGGTGATCGTTGCATATATACAGTTTGACTTTGCTGCATTTTTGCCTCCATGGTTTGTGGGTTATGAGGTTAGAGGCATGTCTTATACATTAACTGGTATGCATACCTCCTACCTCACACCTCATTTAATCCTGATATTTGAAAGAAAGTCGTAAATTTGCTCTAAATTGCGCGGGTTTTCCATCCTCAATTTTAATATCAAGTTTTTGGACTTCTGCAATTCTCAGGTCTCTTAATGATTGTGATGCACGACTGATTGCTTGAGTTGCTGCGTCTTCCCAGGATGTTGGACTGCTTCCTACCAGGTCAATAATTTTGTAAATACTTTCACTCATGGCTTTCCTCCTGTAATAAAAATTTAGATTTTAATACTTCGAGTTGCGGGGCGAGTTGGAAATCAGATTATTTCACACAGGTTCAAAAAGAAATATCCAGATATTAATAATTATAAAAGAATAATAAATTTTGTCAAAAGGTTTTTTCATTAACATAGTTTTTTTTGTTAATCAGAGGTGAGACAAGATATTAAGGCAGCTCTGCAAAGCTTTAACTGTTTCTCTATCCATGTATTTGTAGTTTACCGCATCTTTTAGCGCCTGCTCGACATTTTCAAGCAAGCGTTCTGGCGCTTTTATCTCTTCCGCTATTAATCTATATCCACCATTTCCGCTCTGAGAAGGGTACTCTAAAAATACTTTGTCTCTTCGAAAATCCTTTATGAACAGTCCGTTTTCTATGTATTCTTTGAACTTTGTTATAGGGGTGATGTGGTCATGATAGATGATTTCTCTTAGGTAAGTTTTATCAAATACCGCTTCTGCAAATAATTCCTTGTCAGGGTGTCCGTCTAACCACTGCTTTTTGAATTCTATAAATATTATAGCCATGATTTTCTGTCTCCATCTAAATTTTCTGTTATCTAAAATTTTCAGGACTCTGTTAAGCTGTTTCCCTTGGTTTGAAAATGGATAATGCTAAACTGTGATGGAATGTCAGGCTCTAAAGCATTTTGATTATATGAATACAACAAGAACACAATTGATTTTCAATGCTATTTCGATAAAATTCAGTGTACTATAAATTGGAGTGAAAGACAAATTATATTGCAGATATGAGATTCAAGTATCAAGATAAGTTATAGCTGTGAAGAGAGATTATAGTATATGGAAAACTTATAATCAAATAAACTCACCAGCTGTTAGGTTGTATTGGAGAGTAACCTGATTCTGTCTAAATTTCCAGAAAATAATTTTCAAAATCTGCAACTATAAATTTATTATATTACTTACTGGAATATGGAAGAATTGATGCCACTATAAAATAAAGGATAATGAATCTTAACTCCAATAATTATCATATTTTATATATTTTTATCAAAAATAGCATCCCGGTTAAACCCGAGATGCCATGAATTTTATTCTATATTTTTGGAAATTTTATCAATAATTAGTTCAGCCGCTTTAATTAATATTGTTTTTGTGGGAGCAGCAGTTAAGAGTGGATGGGAACCAATCTGAAATGAAACCAATTCAAAAACAGTAACAGATTTATGAATTGCCAGACTTATTGTATTAATCATTTCTCCTGCTGATTTACCACCCCATACTTCACCTCCGAGGATTGAACCATCACAGGGAGAAGCATACAATTTAAGCGAAAGTGATGCTGTATCTTCAAAGGTTGCCGGATGGGTATCAAAATCATTAAACAAAGCGGAAACCACTTGAATATTAGCTTCTATTGCATTGGTTTCATTCACCCCTGCTGCAGCCATTGCAATACCGTTGATTTCAGTCGAAAATACGGCAAGTGTTCCGTGTAAACTTTTTCTCATTCTCACTTCAAATAAATTATGTCCAAGTACGCGGGCTTCGGCAGTTGCAGTTGAGGCAAGCATAATACCATCATCCCTGCCAGTGAGAAATCCAACAGTTCGAGAACAATCACCAACTGCACAAACGTCTTTTGTCGGCGTACGTTCGTAGTTGTCAACTATTATTGCCCCTACTTTATTTAGTTCCAGCCCTGCTTTTTCTGCCAATTCTGTATTAGGCTTATAGCCAATTGCAATTATTACAGCATCGCACAAAATTGTATCACCCGAGCTGAGCGAAACCGAGGAGGCATTTCCGCGATTATCACTGCCAATCTTTTCTACCCGCACCGATGTATGTACATCAACATGTGTTGCAGACAGGGCTTTTGTTGCTATTTGACTCAACTCTTTTGAAAATGCTCTTAAAAAGCAATACTCTTCACTTTCAATAAGCGTAACATGTTTGTCTCCATGCAAAGAAAGCTGTTCGGCAACTTCTGCTCCAATAAATCCGCCACCAACAATTATGATATTCTTTTTTGTTTTTAATGTCTCAAACAACTTTTTTATATAATTATAACTTTTATGTATATAAAATACATTGCCT
>CAZYDL010000097.1:0-11198 GCA_964646305.1 uncultured Desulfobacula sp.
CATCATTGGAGGCGGGCTTCACAGCCTGGCAACAGCTTACTATCTTGCAAAGGAACATGGCATCACTGATATTGCCATTATTGAAAAAAAATATATCGGGTTTGGCGGTGCCGGTCGAAATACTGCAATTGTCCGTGCCAACCAGCGGACCCAGTATAATGTTCCCCTTTATAAAGAGGCTCTTGACCTCTGGCCGGTTCTTACCAAAGAGCTGGATTACAATTTAATGTTCAATAATTGCGGTAATTTAAATCTCCTGCATTCTGAGGCTGCCATGAAAGCTGCCCGCATGACCATTGCCACTGCACAGTTTCACGGGGTGGAAAGCCATCTCATTGATGCAAAAGAGGCAAAGGAACTGGTTCCTGCCTTAAACATCTCTGAAGATATTACATTTCCCATTCACGGAGCAATGTTTCATCCGCCGGGCGGCATTGTCCGCCATGATGCAGTGGTGTGGGGGCTTGCAAAGGGAGCTGCAAAAAAGGGGGTTGAAATCCACCAGCACACAGAGGCTTTGGGTATTGAAACAAAAAATAACAAAGTATGCGCTGTTACAACCAGTGAGGGTAAAATAAACACCAGACAGGTATTGATCTCAGCCGGTGGTTATTCTGCTGCCCTGATCCATGATATGCTGGGGATTAAACTTCCCATATCTGTTTTGAGCATCCAGGCCATGGTTACTCAACCTTTAAAACCCCTTCTGGATCATGTTGTCTCTTCAGGCGCATATCACTGCTATGCCAACCAGACTTTAAAAGGTGAAATTGCAACCGGGGCGCATATGGATCCCTGGCCAAATTATACAACATTGAATACTGCCCACTATATAAAACATCAGGCCGAGGCACTTTCCGAGTTCCTGCCCTGCCTTAGAGGAGTGCGTTTTATGAGAATCTGGGGAGGTCTTGCTGACATGACCCCTGACATGGCTCCCATCATGGACGGCAATAACCAGGTTGAAGGTTTTTTCATGGATTGCGGCTGGGGCTATTTTGGATTTAAATCCTGCAATGCTGTTGGTAAATATATGGCACAGTTCATGGCAACAGATCAATGTCCTGATATTTTCAAACCCTTTGCCCTGAAACGATATGAAGAGCACAGGCTCATGGGTGAAACAGCAGCTTTGGTAAATTATACTCCTGATAATTAATTAGGGAAATTAAATGTCTTCAAATTTGAGGCGGGAAAAAATTTTAATCACAGGCATACATGTAGTATTCCGAAGATTACCAGTTTTTATAAGGTTTGGTTTTTACCAACGAAGAAGTTGGAGAAATTAGCATTCTGTAAAAGGAGAAAGAGTATGGCTTTAACTATTACATGTCCAGTCTGCGGAAAAAGAAATGGATATGAATTCAAATATGGTGGCGAAGAAAAAGGTCCAAGACCTGAAGAGAGAGACCTTAACCCAAAATCCTGGTGCGATTATGTGCACATGAATAAGTGTGTTGCAGGAATACAGGAAGAGTGGTGGTTCCATAAAGATGGCTGCGGCTCCTGGTTTACAATTTTAAGGGATACAACCACTAACCTTGAAGTAGAGAAAAAGGAGGCACAAAATGATGGACAGACTTAATCATCTGCCAACTTTAAAAATAGATGCTGCCCAAAAAATTGGCTTTATCTATAAAAATAAAAAATATTATGGAGTTCAAGGTGATACAATTGCAACAGCTTTATATGCAAATGGTGTAAGAATCTATGCTAGAAGCTTGAAATATCACAGACCTAGAGGTCTTTACAGCCTTGATGGTGAATGCAGCAATACATGTATGGAAGTGGATAATATTCCCAATGTCAGATGTGAAAATACCTGGCTTAAAGAGGGAATGGTCATAAAAGAACAGAATGTAAAAGGTTCTGCCCAAAATGACATGATGTCTTTCATAGACAAAATGGACTGGATGATGCCGGCGGGATTTTATTATAATACCATGCACAAACCAGCAAAGCTCTGGCCCATTGCCATGAAGCAGATTCGCAAGGCAGCAGGTCTTGGAACATTAAATCCGGATTTTGAAATGCCTGGAATTTATGATGAAATCTTTCCAACTACAGATGTTTGTGTGATAGGCGGAGGGCCTTCCGGGATGATGGCTGCCATTGCAGCAGCCCAGAAAGGCCTGCGGGTTATTCTCATGGAGTCCCGCCCATGGCTGGGGGGATTCTTTGAATACAGATCATCTAAATATAAATCAGGGGATGATGGGGACAGCAAAAGCCTTTATGACAGGTCACAGGAGCTTGCAAAAAAAATAATAGAAAATAAAAATATAAGAGTATTTACCCACACCTCCATGGTGGGCGCTTATAATAATAACCTTATCACAGGCTTCCAGATTGGAAAAGCAAGCGATGTCTTTGACCAGAGATACATTGAAATCAGAGCAAACAGTGTGGTTGTTGCCACTGGCTGCATTGAAAGACCTTTGATTTTTGATCACAATGAAAAACCAGGCATCATGCAGATTGGATGTGCGCTCCGACTTGCAAATACTTATGGGCTTTTACCGGGTAAAAAGGCTGTGTTCAGCATTGGTCATGACCTTGGACTTGAAGCTGCCATCGAACTTCATAACCTTGGGCTTAAAATTGAATTGATTGCAGATATAAGAGAAGATGGACAGGATTCTACACTTTTACAAAAAATCGAAGATAAGAATATACCTCTGCTCAAGGGATGGATAGCATGCAGAGCCAATGGGAAAAAGCAGGTTAAAAGTGTTGAACTCTCGGGTATTGACGGTCTTATTTCCAAAACAATTTCATGCGATCTTATTGTAGCTTCTGCAGGCATGACTCCTGTTACAGGCCCTGTTACAATAGCACAGGGAAAACTGAAATATGATGCACATACTGGATTTTTTCTGGCCGACAAATTGCCTGAAAAAATGTATGTAACAGGAAGATTACTTGGTCTGGATAATCCTGAATCCATTGAAACATCTGGAACCCTTGCTGGCCTACAGGCTGCCCTTGATTGTGAGACTTCTGCAATAAAAGGATTTGGCAAAGAAATAGATAAAGTTAAAAAAGAGCTTGAAAATTTTCCCGGCCCCACAAGGGGAACTAAGCTTGTCACAGCTCCTGTAAAGGGTAGAAAAAGTTTTATCTGTTTTGATGAAGATACAACCATTAAAAACATCAAACAGGCAATTGAAAAGGGTTTTGATGTTCCAGAGCTGATCAAAAGGTTTACTTCGGCAGGGACAGGCCCTGGCCAGGGCGGTATTCCAGGGCACAACCTGCCTCTTTATGTTGCCAAATATCAGGCACTGCCTGATATTTCCATTAAACCCACCACCACAAGACCTCCTTTAGTACCAACTTTGCTTTCCACCTATGCCGGGGCCAACCATATTATGCTTAAAACAACCCCCATGGATAAAATGCAGAGAGAAGATGGTGGTATCTTTAGAAACATCGGTGTATGGCAGCGTGCCAGGTATTTCAGCCATGATCTTACATGTAAAAAAGAGATAGAAAACATAAGATCCAATGTGGGTATGCTTGATGCTTCAACCCTTGGTAAATTCAGAATCCATGGGCCTGATGCCTTAAAAGCTTTGCAGCGGGTTTTTGTCTCTGATATGTCCAAAGTAAAAGAGGGAAGAATGAAATACTCTGCCATGTGCAATGATGACGGCTGTGTCATAGATGATGGTGTCATCACAAAACTTGGTGATAATGATTATTATTTTACCACATCCACAGGTCGTGCCGGCCAGACTGTGGAGTGGGTCAGGTATCATACAAGATATGACAAATGGAATTTTCACATGGTTAATCTTACCGATTCCATGGGTGTGATAAATTTAGCTGGCCCCAATTCAAGAAAAACTCTTGAAAAAATAGTGGATATGGACATATCCAATGCAGCATTTGGATTTTCAGAATATAAAGAATTTAATTTACAGGATTGTATCCCTGTCAAAGCCATGCGCCTTGGTTTTGTGGGTGAACTCTCCTATGAGTTACATGTTCCATCATCTTATATGCATTCAGTATGGCTTATGCTTAAAGAGGCTGGCAAAGAATTTAATATCCAGAATTTTGGTGTTGAAGCCCAGAACGTGCTACGCATGGAAAAATGCCATATTATACTGGGACAGGAATCAGAGCAGAGAACCAATCTTTTGGATGTGGGTTTAGGATTTTTGTGGGATCGCACTAAAGCCGATGCAAAAACCATTGGTGCTGCTGCGCTTGCCCAGGCAGAAAATGATAAAACCCGCTTTAAACTTGTGGGATTTAAAATGGAAGACAAAGGTCGAGCACCCCATGACGGCTCTTTGATTGTTGATGAAAAAGTAAGGGGTTATGTGTGCACGGCAAGAGACAGCTTTTCACTGAACGAGGCAGTGGGCATGGCCCTTGTTGATGGTCCGCTTGCCAAAATAGGCACCAGGCTTGAAATTTTTGAAGATGAGTGTAATGGTGAGCGAATTTATGGAAATGTTGTAAAAATGCCGTTTTATGATCCTGAAGGTAAAAGGATGAAAATGTAAGGAAAAAAATCATGAAAGAAATACTAAGAGTTTCTCCGGTTGTATTTAAAAGTACACCTGTAAAAACTGAGATTAAAGATAATTGGGAAGTAGTAATGGAGTATGAAGGCCAAGGCAATGGGCCTTATCTGATTGATTTAACTCATAAACAGCGGTTTGATTTGCAAAATTCCAACCTTGCCGGGCACAAGCCATTTCAAGTTACAATTCCTGAAATACCAGGTCATAGTGTCCTTGATAAAGAGATATTAATCAATCGTATGAACAATACCCAGGCATCAATATATAATTTTGGTGAAAAAAGCATTGCAATGCCGGAAGATTCTGGATTTACAGATGTAACAGAAGCCACACTGTTTGTGGCATTAATAGGGAAAGATATTTTTTCAATTTGTGAAAAACTGACTTCCCTTGATTTTATGGATCCTGAAAAAAAAGCTCCTTTTCTTTTCCAGGGGCCATTTTCCCATGTTCCATGTCAGATAGTAACAATAAGTCGCGACCTTGAAAACCCAGGATTGGTATTAACCTGTTCAAGGGGATATGGAAGGGATATGATACATGCTGTCTTTGATGCAGGAAAGGAGTTTGGATTAAAACCTGCCGGAGAAGAAAAATTTAATAATTTTATCAAATAATAATATAAATAGTTTAATTAAATAGTTCCTGATCAGAAATTTGAAAATTAGCAATTTTCGATGGGACACTAAAAAGGAGAAAAATTATCATGGCTGAACAATATGATGCAATTGTCATTGGAGCCGGAGTTATTGGCGCACCCATTGCCTACGAGCTTTCTAAAATGGGATATAAAACTTTAAATATTGATAAACTTCTTGATGCAGGAGAAGGTTCAACAGCAGGTTCATGTGCCATTGTAAGAGCACACTACTCAACTGCTGACGGCGTTGCCATGGCATACGAAGGTTTTAAATACTGGCTGGACTGGGAAAATTATCTTGACAGTGTAAAAGATGAAAAAGGTCTTGCCAGATACATGAATACAGGGTCAATCCTGATAAAATCCCAGGGGCATGACTGGAAAAAAGTGCAGGCCAATTATGATGAAGTTGGTGTTGATTATGAGGAATGGAGTATAGATAAAATCAAAAAAGAAGTCCCTGTGGCAGATCTCCATGAATTCTGGCCAATCAGACGACCCGAAGACCCAAAATTTTATGATGAATCAACAAAAGATCTCGAGGGTGGTATTTTCTGCCCTGAAGCAGGCTATGTAAATGATCCTGCACTGTCTGCCCATAATATAATGAGAGCTGCCGAGGCCAAGGGTGCAAAATTCATGTTTAATGCTGAAGTTGTTGATGTGAGAAGTGAAAACAACAAAGTAACAGGCATTACATTAAAAGACGGCACAAAAATTGATGCAGGCATTGTTGTTAATGTTGGAGGCCCCCACTCATTTCTGATTAACAAGATGGCCCAAGGTGTCTGGGAAGGATGCAATATTAAAACAAAGGCTCTTCGCCATGAAGTCATGTACTGCCCCTCACCTGATGGATATGATTATATTAATGACGGCTATCATATGTCTGATGGAGATATTGGCTGCTATATACGTCCGGAAGTAGGGAACCTCTTCCTTATAGGAAGTGAAGATCCTGATTGTGATCCCCAGGAGTGGGTTGATCCAGATGAATTTTATGCAGGAAAAGGTGGCCATGGAAGGGATAATGTTCTTACAGAAGAGCAGTGGAAAGCCCAATGCTACAGGCTTGGTAAACGAATCCCATCTCTGCCGGTACCAAATCAGCCCAAGGGTGTTGTGGATCTTTATGACTGCTCCGATGACTGGATTCCTGTATATGATAAATCTGATTTGCCGGGATTTTATATGGCAATAGGTACTTCCGGAAACCAGTATAAAAATGCTCCTGTTGTGGGACGTATGATGGCAGAATTGATAGATGCGTGCGAAAAAGGCCTGGATCATGACAATGAGCCTTTCCAATATCAATTTAAATTTATTGACAGAAAAACAGATGTTGGATTTTTCTCAAGAAAAAGAGAAATTAATTATAACTCCTCTTTTTCAGTAAACGGCTAAACCGGCTGTTACAAAATGCCAATTTCCCCAATTTCTGCGTTGAACTTGAAAAAATTTTCTATTTTGTAAAAAACAGTTTGGAGAGCTGAATAATGCAAATTTATGTGTGCATAAAACATGTTCCTGATTCTGCTGCCAGTATCACTATTATTGGTGATACTGGCATTGATAAAAATATAACATTTCTATTAAACCCCTTTGATGAGCATGCAGTGACTCAAGCGGCCATGATCCGGGACAGCAAAATAAAAGAAGGAATACTCAATAGTGAAGTTATTGCAATCTGTCTTGGTCCTGATGATGCACAAAATACATTGCAATCTGCTTTGGCTATGGGCGCAGACAGAGGTATTCTCATACAAACCAGCGAAAACCATGACAGCATTCTTATAGCAAAAGCCCTGAAAGCTGCCATTGACCAGGATGGAAATGCTGATTTGATTTTAACCGGCAAAGAGTCCATTGATATAGAAGGGATGCAGACAATGTTCCGTCTTGGAGCGTTATTTGATTTTTCCGTTGCAAATAATATTGTCAAACTTGAGATTAAAGATGATCATGCAATTGTTGATCACGAGCTTTCCGGAGGCATTGTTAATACTTATAAAATGTCTTTACCCTGTGTCATTGGCGCGGGAAAAGGGTTAAATAATCCAAAATATCCGACTTTTCCCGATGTGGTTAAAGCAAGAAAAAAGATAATTAAAAAGATTGCTTTAACTGACTTGAATATTAAAGACTCTTCAGCTTCCATGACCATTGTAAAACTTGAATCTCTACAGCAAAAACGAAATCCTGTGGAGATTAAGGGAGATGCTGCACAAGTTGCTGAACAGATAGTACACATCCTGAAACAAGAAGCAAAGGTAATATCATGAAAAATATTGGTATTATCATTGAGACAAGTATCAGGGAAACAGATATCAGGGAGTCCAATGCAGGAGAATCAAACAGGAGCGAAATCAAGGACATCTCTTTTGGAATGATTACCCTTGCAAGGCAGAAAAACTGTGAACTTTTTGCCTTTGTTTTTAATGCAGAGGTGAAAGATTTAAAATTTGGACTGGAATCTTTTGGCATTACTAATATTGTTAATGTGGTGATTGCAGCGCAACATCAGAACAATCCTGTTGTAAGAGCTAAAGCCATGGTAAATGCTGTAAAAAATTTCAATATCCATGCTGTTTTTGGTCTTTGTACACCAATGGGCAAAGATCTTTTGCCAAGAATTGCAGCACAGCTTGATGCCCCGCTTGTCATGGATTGTATTCATGTTGATCTTGAAAATTGTCTTGCAAAAACATCTCACTATTCAGGCAAAGCCATTGCAACAATAAAAACAAAGGAAGATATCCCGATTTTTGGTGTAAGACCCAATTGTGTTGAACCTGTCAAAGCACATACATCTGCCAGAATCCTAAAATTTGATGGAATTGATCTTGTTACAAAAAAACTCAAAGTCATTAAAACAGGGGGCAATGACAAGAGTGCAAACATCAACCTTGTTGAGGCAGATATAATTATTGCCGGAGGAAGGGGGATGAAAAATTCAGAAAATTTTATCACTCTTTTAAAATGTGCCAGAATGATTAATGCCGCCGTTGGTGCATCAAGGGTTGCAGTGGATGAAGGCTGGGTTCCATATTCCATGCAGGTGGGGCAGACCGGAGAAAAGGTAAGCCCGAAAGTTTATATTGCCTGCGGTATCTCAGGCTCTATCCAGCATTTTGCCGGTATGAAAACTTCCGGCATGGTAATAGCCATTAATACAGATGGAAATGCAGCTATTATGTCCAATTGTGATTATTATGTTAAAGCAGATGCAATGGAAATCATGTCGCAATTGGTTAAACTATTGTGACAAACCAACCAGCTCTATTGGAAATTTTTATAAAACTTTTCAAGTTCTCCACCATCAAACGCGTATAGCTCCTACCACACTTCAGGAAAAGCCACATTCACAAATTTTACTTCCATCATATTCTTATGTCCCCTTTCCATGGCTGCAAGATCCTGAAAAACAGCTTTTAATTCAGGATCATCACAGGAATCAGCAAGAAGTGTATAATTATTCATGGCAATCTCTTCGTTTTTCATGGCAAGACCAATGGCATTTTTAAGGTCCATGTTCTCAGTCACTTCGGGCATTTCAATGGTTTCAGCAACCTTGAAATCTATTTCAAACTTAAAATTGGAAATCTCGATTTTTCCTTGATTTAAAAGTCCAGTTAAGATTTTAGCATGATTTTCTTCTTCTTTTGAAAAGTCCTTAAATAATTCTTTGAGATAATCATCTTTTATCTGTTTGGAAATCTCATCGTAAAATTCTTTTGCCTCAATTTCATTTTTAACAGCACCTGAAATAATCTGTTTATATTGTTCCAAATCCATATGCTTTCTCCTGTTTTTTCCCAATCAACCTTGTCTTATTGGAGCAATAATAATCTCAACCCGCCGATTAATTGCATGATTTGATGATATGGGACGTGACTCACCATAACCTATGGCCACCATTCTTGAAGGGGAAACTCCATTGTGCATTAATGCATTTTTTACTGCTTCAGCTCTTTGAGAAGAGAGCATTTGGTTGTATTGTTCTGTACCCCTTGTATCGGTGTGACCTCCAATTTCTATGGTTGTCTGGGGGTATTTTATTAAAATATCCGATATCCTTCGAAGCTCGGAAAAAGCACCTGGTTTTAGCTGGCTTGAGTCGGAATCAAAATATGCTTCGCCCTTTAAAGTTGCCCTTAAAATGTCCTCTTCCCGTCTAACACTGGCAGCTTCAGAAGCTGCTATGGCATTTCTTAAGTCTTGTTCCTGCATATCCATATAACGTCCGATCTGGTTGCCGGCAAGACCTCCGAGAGCAGCTCCAATTCCTGCTCCAATCAGAGTTGATTCTGTATCCCCGCCAATGACCTGCCCGAGAATAGCTCCCACACCTGCTCCCACACCTACTCCAATGGCAGTACCACTACCCTGTTTGGTTTGCATTGTGGAACAGGAAAAAAGACCCATGACTATTAATAGGCTTAAAATTTTAAAAATAAATTTTTTCATTTATATGATCTCCCACAAGAATTAATAATATTTTTTTATTCTTAGTAAAAATGACACCCAATAGTACTAAAAATTCAACATTTAAGATATCCTTTTTTTATGTGAATTTCAAGGCTCTCCAACATAGAGGTTTTTGTGTGCGATTTTGTATATAAGCCGCTTGCTTTTTTTAAATCATGGTTTGCAGCAGCCTGAACAGAGTTCTTCTGGCAAGAATATCTCCGGTAATTACACCAATTACTCTGTCTTTTTCAACAATGGGCATGGCAGAGATTTCATGATTTTCCAGTTTCCGGATGCAGTCAATAATGCTTGCATCCGGGTTGTTGGTTATTACATCTGCTGTCATGATTTTAGTCAAAGGAGAATCCATGGGCAGTTTTGATGCCAGGGCATTGGTAATGTCCCAATTGGTTACAATACCTATTAGTTTGCCTTTTTCAGATACAACGTTAACAATGGGGACATTGGCTTCTACAAGTAATCTGGCAGCATTACTTACGCTGTTGTTAACATCAATGGTGGGAGCTTCCACCATTATATCCCTGGCTGTTCTTGATTTTTCCTTTGAAGCAATTCGTTCAATACTTATTCTCTCTGCGATTTCACAGGGCAGGCTGTCTGCATCCTTGCAAAGGCCGTCAATGAGTTCTTTCATATTACAACGAATCACAGTCTCAAGTTTTTTTACGGCTGTTTTTCTCCGGGTTTCTGCAAGATCTGCAAAATCATCCTGATTCTTTTCAAGCCACTTTTCAATGGCATCTGGGTTGCCCATGATATATTTAGGAAGCAGTAAATGATCTGGGGTGGGAATTATTCTTTCATGGGCAGCATAAATAACTCCGCCCGAGTTAACAAGATAATCCGTTGCAATGAGCACTCCTTTATCCCTGAAAACATGACGTTCCATTTTTCTGCGTGCAGCTTTTTTTGCAGGGTTTGGAGAATAGGTATTTGCTCCTTCCACAATTATCCTCCATGATCCCATTCTATCAATGGTCATGGATGGACTTGTTCTGTTGTCCACGTCAAGATAATTGAATATAGGGGATGCAGGTATCAGGCAGAATGCAGATTCCGTTAAAAGATTGTCTGCACAATTGGAAAAGATCATATTTTTGAATTCAGGATGGTTGCCATGCATTATTTGATCATGGTAATATTGCTGGGTGACTGTGCCAAATTTTTTCCACATATCAAAGAGTTGTCTCCAGGGCAGTCCCCCTTTGTTTAAAAGATAGCCGTTTTCATCACTGACACCTTTGATAACAGGACTGTTTTCAGGGTCATAACCATGGAAAATCCTTGCCACATGGGCACCAACCGCTCCAAATCCCTGGATGAGGATATCCATATCACAGGATTTGGGAATGATCATATTTTTAAACTGGGGCAGTTCTTTTAATTTTGGCAGATGTTCCAGCAAAGCTTTGGTGGCCACAACAATGCCATTGGCAGCGCCGCCAAGTTCATCAATCCTGTTGCCGCCCATATCAGCTGGTTTTGAAACAACATTGTTCAGACCGTTTTCTATGGCAAAAGTTTTCATA
>CAZYDL010000098.1:0-11043 GCA_964646305.1 uncultured Desulfobacula sp.
AGATAAAGTATCATTGATTAAAAAAAAATTTATAAGCTGAGTGCATCCTGGTTTTGAACTTGTTTTTACCATGTCTTTTCTTTGAATTAAGGTATTTATCAAAGAAGACTTGCCCACATTGGAACGTCCTGCAAATGCTATTTCAGGAAAATCATACTCAGGATAATGGGAAGGTTTTACAGCACTTTTAATAAATTCAACATTTTTAATTAGCATTATAACTGCCTCTTTTCAAAGAATAAAATAGAGAGAATATAGATTAATTCTTTCATATTAATTCTTTTAAATAATTTTCAATACGATCAAGACCGATTTCAAGGTTTTCCATGGAGTTTGCATAGGAAAATCGCAAATACCCTTCTCCATGTTTTCCAAAATCAATTCCCGGAGTCACTCCTACATTGGCTTTGTCCAGAATATCATGGGCAAGGGTAAGGGAATCATTGGAAATATGCTTTGCATTGGCAAACACATAAAAAGCGCCTGTGGGTTCAATTGTAATTCCAAGTCCCATCTGTTTTAATCGCTTAATAACATAAATACGGCGTTCATTATAGATTTTTTTCATTGCATCAGTATCTTTGCCGGCATGCTTTAAAGCTGCAATGCCGGCAAGCTGAATAACAGAATTGGCGCAGATAAAGAAATTTTGCTCAAGGATCTGCAATGCCCGTACAAATTCAGGAGGTGCTACTAAATAACCAAGACGAAGACCAGTCATGGCAAAAAGTTTTGAAAATCCATTTAGTAAAAAGGCTTTGTCAGTAAATTCAAATATTGAATGTTCTTTACCTTCATATACCAGTCCATGATAAATTTCATCGGAAATCACATAAAGGTTGTTTTTTGCTGCAACATCCACAATCTGCCGCATTCTTTTTTTTGAAATAACATTACCGGTTGGATTGGAAGGCGAGTTTATGAAAATAGCCTTTGTTTTGGATGTGATTTTCTCTTGTATCGCAGCAGGAGTATATATAAAACCCTGCTCTTCAAAAACTGGAACCATGACAGGAACACCCTGCACATAATTAATAAAATTTGCATAACAGGCATAGTGGGGATCGGAAATTATAACTTCATCTCCCGGGTTTAAAAGTGCGGAAAATAGAAGCAGCATACCTGGGGAAGTGCCTGAGGTTACAATAATCTGACCCGGATCAATCAAGGTGTCATATATGGTTTTATGATATAGACTTATGGCTTCTCTAAGACGGATATCACCAAGGCTGTGGGTATAATGTGTCTCATTTGCAGCCATAGCATCAAGGTGTGCCTTTTTAACACATTCAGGAATATTAAAGTCAGGTTCGCCGATTTCCATGTGGATGACATCAATACCTGATTTTTCCATTTTATGGATTTTTTCCATTATCTCCATAACAATGAAAGGTGTTATGTTTTCACATCGCTTTGCAGGTTTCATTTAAAGCACCTTATTTAACGGATATTCAATTATCCCTTCTGCACCGGCTTTGAGTAATAGCGGAATCAGGTCTCTCACCTTCCTTGTATCAATAATCGTTTCCACGGCAAACCAGTCTGACTGGTATAAAGATGCCACGGTTGGAGCATTCAGGCTTGGAAGCAGTGAGACAATGTGTTCAATTTTGTTGTGTGGTACATTCATTTTAATGCCCACAAGTTTTTGAGCAACAAGCGCCCCCTGCAGCAGCATTGCAATCTGTTCAATCTTTTCTCTTTTTTGGGGGTCTTTCCAGGTTTTTTTATTTGCAATTAATTGAGTATTTGTCTCCATGATTTCATGGATTACTTTTAAATTATGAGCTTTTATTGTACTTTCAGTTTCAGTGATTTCCACGATGGCATCGGCCAGGCCTGAAACTATTTTAGCTTCTGTGGCACCCCAGGAGAATTTTACATTTACATCAATCTTGCGCTCTTTAAAAAATCGCCTTGTAAATTTAACAAGCTCTGTGGAAATGGTTTTTCCTTTAAGGTCCTCAAGGGTTTTTATACAAGAGTCATTTGCAACGGCAATTACCCACCTTGCAGACCTTGTACTTACCTTTGAATAGATAAGATCTGTTACCACATGGATGTCAGATTCATGCTCTGCAACCCAGTCAAGGCCTGTCAACCCAACATCAATTATACCGCTTTCCACATTAATGGACATCTCCTGGGCACGGCATAGAGCGCATTCAATGGTATCATCATTTATATCAGGGAAATAGCTTCTTCCTTCCACATTGATTTTCCATCCAGATCTTTTAAAAAGATTTATTGTTGCATTCTGAAGGCTTCCCTTTGGAATCCCAAGTTTTAATATTTTCTCCATTATTTATATACCTTTTTGGGATCAAAGATTTTTGATTCCACGATTTTTAAATTATTATTTTCTATTTTTGAAAAAAAACAGGATTTATATCCTTTATGGCAGGCAGCACCACCTATCTGATCAACTTTTAAAAGAATGGTGTCGTTATCACAGTCCACCCGAATTTCTTTAATATTCTGCACATGCCCCGATGTTTCGCCTTTAGTCCATAATTGCTGCCTTGATCGGCTGTAGTACGTGGCTTTATTGGTTTTAATGGTTTGATCAAAGGCCTGGCTGTTCATGAACCCCAGCATCAGAACTTCTCCTGTTTTATAATCCTGTGCAATTGCAGGGATCAATCCATTGGTTTTTGAAAAATCAAGTTTTATCATACAGCGCTAACTCCTTTAAATGCATATCTTTAAGCGCCTTTAAATAACCGATATTGTTTAAAAAGTCAAATTTGTAAGGTTAATAATATGCAAATATTTAAATAGAAAAATATTGACATGTGTAACTATATAGTTGCATGATGCTTAGGTCTATACTGAAGAGAACTTAATTTGTGCATCATTAAAGTGAGTTGATCAATGGACGTATTCATGGCAAGGCAGCCGATTTTTACGGCTGAAAAAAAGATTTTTGGTTATGAGCTTTTATTCAGAAATGGCCTGGAAAATGCATTTCCCGGAGTTGACGGGGATGTAGCCACATCAAATCTTTTATCTAACATTTTTTTTCCTTTTGATTTTAATGAGATCCTTGGCGGCAAACCTGGATTGATCAATTTTACAAAAAAGCTTATTCTTCAAAATATTCCCCTGCTTCTTCCCAAAGAGCATTTTATTGTTGAGGTGCTTGAAGATATCGAGCCTGAAAACAACGTTATTGAAGCACTCTCCTTGTTAAAAGAGAAAGGATTCTCCATTGCCCTGGACGATTTTATTTATCATAAAAAATTTCATCCAATGATGGAGCTTAGTACAATTATCAAATTTGATATAAAAGAGACTCCCTTAAATACTCTTGTTGATATTGTACAAAAGATTAAGTCTGATTATGATGTTACTATTCTGGCAGAAAAAATTGAAACCTATGGTGAATTTGAACTTGCAAAGGAGATGGATTTTACTCTGTTCCAGGGATATTTTTTTTCTAAACCTGAGATGTTATCTACAAGAGGCATTGCATCCAGTAAAATAACGAAATTAGAATTGATAAATGAAATTGGAAAATCTGAATTAAATTTAGAAAAAACAGAAGAGCTTATTAAAAATGATGCTGCCATCTCTTTTAAATTATTAAAATTTATTAATTCAGCATATTTTATCAGACTAGTTCCCATTGATACAATTAAAGAAGCAATAACCTATATCGGGACAGAGGAACTTAGAAAATTCATAAAAATTGTTGTGCTGGCAGATTTAAACACAGACAAGCCCAATGAATTGGTGAGAACCTGTGTTATCCGAGCTAAAATGTGTGAAAAACTTGGTGGAATCTTTAGCACTAATTTAAAAAAAGAAGAA
Source organism: uncultured Desulfobacula sp. (assembly GCA_964646305.1). Classification (GTDB taxonomy): domain Bacteria; phylum Desulfobacterota; class Desulfobacteria; order Desulfobacterales; family Desulfobacteraceae; genus Desulfobacula. The sequence continues at coordinate 3,814 of CAZYDL010000098.1, forward strand.
TTATTTACCCTTGGACTTTTTTCTTTGATGGATGCCATGCTTGATTGTAAAATGGCGGATATTTTAAAGCATATTACTTTTTCAGATAAAATGCAGAAGGCTTTGCTTGGAGAAGATAAGGAATTTAGCAAAATATTAAAAATTGTTATCAGTATTGATCAAGGCGACTGGGAAAATAATTTTTTTGACTATATATCAGGAAAATCCATTGAATCAAAACTACCTGATTTATATCTTGATTCCGTAAAAATGGCAAATTCACTTGTCAATTCGTAATTGTGGTCATAATCATGACCTTAAGCATGCTCCTAATGTATTGCCATAAAACAAATAATCTGTTAATAACCACCCATAAAAATAATAAATTTTAAACTGCAAAATAAGTGGTTATGGCTAAAAAAAAAACTAAAGCACAAATTTTAAAGCTCAGAAACAAAAAAAAACAAAAAAGCATTATCCTTGTTTTTTTTAAATGGCTTTTTATTCTTTTTATTGTCACAGCTCTTCTCAGTAGTGCAGGCATTGCAGGACTGTACTATTATTTGACCCAGGATCTGCCAAAAATAAATTCTTTAAAAGATTATCGCCCTGCCACTGTGACAAGTGTATTTTCTGATGATGGAAGAAAAATCGGTGAATTTTATAAACAGAGAAGAATTGTTATTTCTCTCTCTGAGATGCCGGAAAATCTTATTAAAGCTTTTGTGGCTGCAGAAGATTCAAGATTCAGGGAACATCCCGGTATTGATCTGGTCTCCATAGTCAGGGCATTTATAAGAAATTTTCAAGCCGGCACAATTGTCCAGGGAGGTTCCACCATTACCCAGCAGGTGACAAAATCATTTTTACTGACTCCGGAACGGACATATGAGCGAAAATTTAAAGAGGCAATTCTTGCATATAAAATTGAGAAAAAATTTACAAAAGATGAAATTCTTTATCTCTATTTAAACCAGATATACCTTGGACATGGGGCATATGGAGTGGAAGCAGCCTCGGAGAATTATTTTGGAAAACATGTAAAAGACCTTGGCCTTGCTGAATGTTCAATGCTGGCAGGTCTGCCCCAGGCTCCCAGCAGATACTCCCCCTTTAGATTTCCCAAACGTGCAAAACAGCGGCAGATTTATGTGCTCAATCGTATGAAAGAAGATGGCCACATCTCAAATCTTGAGGTTACAGAAGCCATTGAACTCAAACTTGATATCAAATCGCGCAAGAACTGGTTCATAGAAAGAGTACCCTGTTATACCGAGCACGTTAGAAGATATGTTCAAGAACACTATGGTGAAGATGCTTTATATACTCAAGGACTTCAAATTCACACAGCAGTTAATATTGAGCTTCAGAAAATTGGAAGAGATGCAGTAAACAAAGGTTTGAGTGACCTTGACAAGAGAACTGGTTATCGAGGCCCTTTAAGAAATATCTCTGCTCTTCAGGTGGAAAGTTTTTGCAGGGATATATCAGAAAAAATTGGAAATCAATTGCTGGAAAAAGGGAAGATATATCAGGGTGTAGTGAGCAATATTGATGATGAAAATGGTATAACCAGTGTACGAGTAGGTGACTTTACAGGTATCATCAAACTTGAAACCATGACATGGGCAAGAAAACCTGACCATGAAATTGCTTATTATGAAATTAAAGTAAAAAATCTCTCCCAGGTTTTTAAACCAGGGGATATCATTGAGGTAAAATTACTAAATGATATTGTTGAAGAGAATGAACTTGAATTTTCCCTCTATCAGGAACCTGTGGCACAGTCGGCATTATTGAGTATTGAAGCTGAAACCGGCCATGTTAAAACAATGATTGGCGGACGTGATTACAGAGACAGCCAGTTTAACAGGGCATATCAATCCAGACGTCAGCCAGGAAGTGCTTTTAAACCAATAATTTATGCTGCAGCGCTTGATAAGGGATATACTGCTGCAAGTGTTATTATAGATTCGCCTGTTGTTTACAAAGATATAGAGCGTGATTTTATTTGGAAACCCCATAATTACAAAGAGGAATTTTTTGGTCCGACTCTATTTCGAAAAGCCCTTGTAAAATCAAGAAATATTGTTACCATTAAAATCCTTAAGGATATCGGGATAGACTATGCCATTGATTATGCCCGCAAAATGGGTGTTACATCAAATATCAGCCAGGATCTCTCCATTGCCCTTGGATCATCCGGGCTTTCTCTTTTGGAAATTGTCAATGCCTACTCAGTGTTTTCAAATCTGGGCTATTTGATAGAACCTGTATTTATTACAAAAATTTATGACAGGGACGGCAAGCTGCTTGAGACTTCAAAATTGATTCGTAAAAAAGTTATTGATATGAGTACGGCCTATATCATGACAAATATCTTAGAGAATGTGGTACAATCAGGAACAGGCTGGAGAATTAAGGCACTTAAACGACCGGTTGCAGGCAAAACAGGCACAACCAATAACCTTTTTGATGCCTGGTTTCTGGGTTATACTCCAAGATATACAACAGGTGTCTGGGTTGGTCTTGACCAGGAAGCACCCCTTGGGAAATCAGAAACAGGATCAAGGGCAGCAAGCCCTATCTGGCTTGATTTTATGCAAAATGCTCTGGAGGGCAAACCTGCAAGGACTTTTAATGTTCCAGAAGGCATTGTTTTTGCCAAAATTGATGCCAAAACAGGATTGCTTCCCATTAAAGAGTCGGAAAAGACGATTTTTGAATGTTTTAAAGAAGGTAGTGTGCCTCTTGAACACACACCAAAACCAGACACAGCATCTGATGCTGATGAATTGTTTAAAGAAGGCATTTAATCTGTCAAAATTTTTGATTATCTTGAGTTTGCCAGCATTATTTTCCCAGACAACATAAGCTCAAGGTTTAAATAAAAAGTTCAAAGGACAGCTTTAAAAATAATAGGATTTGATTTTTGCTCAATATCTTTAAAAGCAATAAAATGGAAAACCTTATGCATGCTTTGATGGCTGTTTTAAAGCATGTGCCAAATGATCCAATGGTACCTGAATGGATTGGTATTCAGTCGCGTGGTATGAAACAGTGGATTGCAGCCCAGATGGCTGATAATCTTGGGATCTGTACCAATATACATTTTCTTTTTCCAAGGCAGATAATTGATCATCTTATAAATGATCAAGGCGATGACCAAAAAGAGAGTTTAAATGAAGATATTCTCCTATGGCATATCATGAGATTGCTCAATAAATGTAAATCTGCAAATGAGATTTCCAATATTCAAGACTATATCAGGGACGATGAAACCGGTAAAAAACTATATCAACTCTCCCTGGAGATTGCAAAAATATTTGATGATTATCAGGTATACAGACCTTCAATGCTCATGGAGTGGCAAAGGCACAGCAACCATGCATTTTTAAAAGATAGTGATGCGCAATGGCAGGCATGGCTGTGGAAAAACATTCTATCGGACGACCCCCATAACCATATTGCTTATAAAATAAGCCATTTCCTTGAAAAATTTGATAAAAAAAATATTAATAAAGCTTATCTTCCTTTGCGGATATCTTTTTTCGGGATATCTGCCATGCCCACAATTTTTTTGCAGGTGTTTGAAAAAATATCTCAAATCATGGATATAAATCTTTTTCTTTTAACACCTTCAAATCAATTCTTCTTTGATATTAAATCTGACAAACAGATGGGGCAAATATCTTTTAATCAAGGGATGCCGATTAATCTGGATCAATTATATTATGAAGTTAAAAACCCTCTATTGTCCTCACTTGGTACAGCAGGGAAAAATTTTCAATCCAGTCTTGAATCCTTTAATTATCACGAGCCGTTTAATGATCTTTTTTCTGATCCTTTGCAGGAATCAGATACCATGCTTGCATATCTTCAATCTGATATATTAAATCTTGTGTATCGCAAACAGGAGAGGGAAGATTTACCTGTAAAGATTGAATTATCTGATAATTCAGTGAGTATCCACGCCTGTCACTCTCCCATGAGAGAAGCCCAGGTATTAAAAGATCTTTTATTAAACGAATTTGAAAACAATTCAGATCTTGCACCCCATGATATTATTGTGGTAATGCCTGATATTGAGTCCTACGCCCCATTTATTGAATCTGTTTTTGCTTTGGAGAATGCACTACCCTTTTCCATTTCAGATCGTAAAAAAAGATCAGAATCAGAACCCATTGAAGCTTTTTTTAAAATTTTGGCTTTGAGAAATTCCAGGCTTGAACAAACCTTGGTGCTTGATCTCCTGATTTCTGAATCCATTGCTAAAAAATTTGATATCAGCTTTGATGAAATTGCCATGATTGAAAAAATGGTGAAAGGCGCGGCTGTTTTATGGGGGAAAGATGCAGACCACAGGCAAATGTTTGATTTGCCTGTCTTTGAAGAAAATACATGGGTTTTTGGATTGCAAAGGCTTTTCATGGGTATGGCAATGCCTGAAAACCATGATAAGCTCATAAAAGATATTCTGCCCTGCCAATCTTTTGAAGGGCTTGATCTCAAGGTGCTTGGCAAGCTTGCCCTGTTTTGTAATACTCTGTTTGCAGCCCTTGAAAAACTTAGAGGTAAAAAAAATATTGAAAAATGGTGTTGGGTTTTAAAGTCTATTTGTGATTCATTAATGGATAGAAATTTTCACAATGGGGAAGATCTTACATTTTTACTGCAAATAATTGATAAACTTAAGCAAGATTCACATGGAGCCGGATTTGATCAAGCCATCTCTTTTGATGTTATATATTCCATAATGGAGAATAAACTTGACCAGAATATTTCCCAGGGTAAATTTTTAACAGGAAAAATTATATTCTGCAATACCATGCCCATGAGAAGTATTCCCTTTAAAATCGTCGTACTCATGGGCATGGATGAAAAATCTTTTCCAGGGCAGGGGTTTAGACCTGAATTTGATTTGATAAAAAAATATCCAAAGCCATGTGATAAAATTCAGCGTGATGAAGCCAGAAATCTTTTCCTTGAAACTCTGTTGTCGGCAAGATCAAAATTTATTATTACCTACACTGGAATAAATCTTCAGGATAATTCAAAAAAGCCTTGTGCAGGTGTGGTAAGCGAGCTTCTTGATACCATGGAACACAGTTTTATTTTTCCAGAATCATATATTTATCATTTTTTCCATCCCCTCCACCCTTTTAACCAGGAATATTTTATTAAAAGCCATGCTTATTTCTCATTTTCCCAGGATAATTGTGAGATTGCCAAAGCCTTGTCAAAAATGAGATCAGCACATCATCTTTTTTTAAAGACAGATGCCAGGGTGAAATTAAAAGAACCTGTATCAAGTATAAATCTTTTTGATATGATTAGTTTTTTTAAAAACCCTGTTCAGTGGTATATGAAAGAGGGACTGGACATAAAAATACCAGATATGGAAGAGGCAACAACTAAAGATCAGGGCAGGGCAAGGGAACCTTTTAACCTGTCTGGGCTGGATCAATATACCCTGGGTAGTTTTCTTGTGGATTATAATTCCAGGTTGCCAAAAGAGCCAGGAGAATCAGAAGAACCCAGGAAAACCGCAAAAAAGAATTATTATCCAATCTTAAAGGCAGGTGGCAAGCTTCCCTTTGGGGAAAAAGGTAAACTTGAATATGAAAATATTTTAGCCCTTGCTCATCCTGTGATTGATGCTGCAAAAATCATTGCATCCAAAACAAAATTGCCTGCCATTGCAGGAGAAATTGACATAAACTCCATAATTGTTTCAGATAATATTGCCCAAATTACCCAGGATGGTGCATATTATCTAAGTTTTGGAAAACTAAACGGCTCAAGACTTGTCTCTGCCTGGATAAAACATCTCTTTTTAAATTTGACAGCTCCCAATGGTTATCCCAGAAATACAATTGTTATGGGCAGGGATCCACAGGGTAAAAAAGAGTTGTTAAAGTATTATTTTCTACCTTTAGAATCCAATGCATTGCAATATTTTAGCGAGCTGGTTCAAATATATTTAAAAGGAAGAGAAAATGTTTTCTATTTTGCCTGTGAAACATCCTGGCAATTGGTTCAGGCTTTATCAAAAAATAGCTTTAACCTTGAACCCGGTACTCTAAGCAAAACCATGAACTCTTTTAAGATTAAAAACAGCTGGTATGGCAATGATTTTCAGGAAGGTGAAAAAAATAACCCTTATATATCTTTATGCCTTGAAAATAGTGACCCCTTTGAAAGTGTTGATAAACTGATTGCCACGGGCTTTGTTCAAAATGCCGTAAATGTATATAAACCAATGCTTGAAAATATGGAAATTATTGATAATTAAACATTAATAAAAATATTTTTTCTTTTATGATGAAGCCACTTGATCCATATAATATAGACCTTGAAAAAACAACTCTCATCCAGGCCAGTGCAGGTACAGGGAAAACATATACCATTACTACCCTGTTTTGCAGGCTGATTGCCACTGGGTATTCTGTGGAGTCAATCCTTGTGGTTACCTTTACAGAAGCAGCAGCAGCAGAGCTTAAGCTGAGAGTCAGGCAACGGCTTTTTACAACAATGGCAGGGCTTTTGGATAAAGAGTGTAAACACCAGAATTCTACAGATATGGGTGATGAGCCTCCCGATGACCTGATTCAATTTCTGCGCAGGGATAAAGATGTATCCCTGATCTGTCAAAGATTCAGCCACGCGCTGAACTGCTTTGATCAATCATCCATTATGACAATCCACTCTTTTTGCATGAAGATTTTAAAAGAGCATGCATTTGAAAGCAGGTCTTTTTTTGATATTGAACTTGTGCCGGACAGATCCCTGTTTTTACAACAGGTAAGCCATGATTTTTTCATGGCCCATATAAATAATTTAGACACACTTTTTTTATCATATTTAAGATTGCGTCAGGTCACTCCCCAAAGTTTTATTGTCTCCTTTGGCAAGGCTGTGTCAAGGAAAGATCTTGTGACAAAACCCTTAAAAATGGAGTTTGAGGATGTTTTTCATGAATACAGGCATACACTGAAAAAGATACATAATATTCTTTTGACAGACTCTAAGCAAGTTGCCCAATTGATTTTAAACCATGTGGGAATTGATAGGAGGAGTTATTCAAAAAGATATGTTTCTGCCTGGCTTGAAAAATCCTGCATAAAGCTTGACCTAAAAGGAGAAAATACCCTTTTTACAATGACAGAAAAAGGTGATGCTCTCTATAAGTTTACTCAAACCAGAATAGCCCAAAAAACAAAACCCGGAGCTGCACCCCCGGAGCATGAA
>CAZYDL010000099.1:0-6190 GCA_964646305.1 uncultured Desulfobacula sp.
ATTTTTGTCCAGCCCCAGTTTGACAGGAATGCAGCAAGCAAGATTGCATCTGTGATTAAAGGCAAGGTAATATCCATTGATCCCATTGCATATGATTATCTCACAAATATGGAAAAAATTGGAAAAACAATTTTTAGAGAATTGAAATAAGAATCATGTTTAAAAATCATGAAATCATATTGGATAATGTTGCCTTTGCCTACAAGCAGCGCAATATCCTGGAGGATGTCAACCTTGTCATTCAAAAAGGTGAATTTGCAAGTATTGTAGGTCCCAATGGAGGGGGAAAGACAACCCTTCTTAAATTAATTCTCGGCCTGATCAAACCAGACAGGGGAACAATCCGAATATTTAACAAAAGCCCTGATAAAGTAAGGCACAAAATTGGATACATGCCCCAGTATGCTCATATTGACATGAATTTTCCTGCCAGTGTCATGGATGTTGTCCTAATGGGAAGACTTGGTAAAAGAAATCTCTGGTTTTCAGGAAAAGACAGGGCAAAGGCTTTGGAATCCATTGATCAGGTGGGAATGAATGCTTTTACAAAAACAGGGTTCAATGAACTCTCCGGGGGGCAAAAACAACGGATCCTTATTGCCAGAGCCCTGTGCAGCAGTCCAGACATCCTTTTACTGGATGAACCAACGGCCAATGTGGATCACCAGACAGAAGAAAACCTGCTTTCCATTTTACAAAAACTCAATGAAAAGATCACGATTCTTCTGGTCTCCCATGATCTTGGCTTTGTTTCAAAATATGTAAAAAGTGTTATCTGTGTCAACCTTAATGTTGTCATTCACCCCACAACCCTGGTAAATGGAGAGCTCATTAAAAACATTTATAATGGTGACCTGAAAATGGTGCGCCATGATCACAGATGCAGTGATGAGGGGCATTCACATGATTGAGCTGTTCAATGCAATCCTTGATCCCGATAACATGTTTTTAAGATATGCTTTTATAATGGGTGGCCTTGCCTCAATTAGTTTTGGTATCATTGGAACCTTTGTCACTATAAAAAGAATCGGATACCTTGCCGGAGCAATCTCACACTGTGTATTCGGAGGTATCGGGCTTGCTCTCTTTCTCCAGGTTAGAGTTGGGCTTGCATGGTTTGATCCACTTCTCGGAGCTGTCCTTGCTGCTGTTCTTGCTGCTGTAATCACGGGAGTTGTAAGTCTCCATGCAAAAGAGAGGGAAGATACCATTATCGGCACACTCTGGGCAGTGGGCATGGCATGTGGTATCCTTTTAATTGACATGACACCGGGTTATTTCAACCTTGCTTCCTATCTGTTTGGTGATATTCTGCTAATTTCAGGTAAAGACCTCTTATATGTTGCAATCCTTGATATTCTGGTGCTTGGCATTTTTATTCTGTTTTTCAATCGGTTTTTTGGTGTCTGCTTTGATGATGAATTTACATCTTTAAGGGGTATCAATACTACATTTTTTTACCTTTTACTTCTCATTTTAACTGCTCTTACAATAGTTCTGCTTGTGAGAATAGTCGGAATTGTACTGGTAATTGCTCTATTAACCATACCGCCGGCCATTGCTTCTTTTTATGCAAAACGATTGTGGCAGATGATGGTTTATTCAATTTTATTTTGTCTTTTTTTTACCTGGGCAGGTCTTGGTCTAAGCTATTCATTGAGTCTTTCCAGCGGCCCCACTATCATTGTTATAAGTGGCACATTCTACCTTGTTCTGCTTATTATCCACAAATTTATAAAATAATTGCTGAAGGTCAGCAATAGATAAACACAATCACTTTCACATAAAAATATATTTTTTAATTTGCATAATTTCCAGGATATTTTATAATACATAATATGAAAATACTTCTTATTATAATATCAAGTTATATTCTTTACTTGAGTATACTATTTATTTCCCAGAGAAAAATGCTTTTCCCTGCTTATATGATTGAAGTACCGCAATATGCCGGTGACACAATTAAAAGCCTTGAACAAAACTGGTTGGAGATGGAAGACGGCCCTGTTGAAACTTGGTTTCTTCCAGCGCAATCAGACAATGATAACATTGCTGAAAACAGAAAATCTCCTGTAATTATATTTGCCCATGGAAATGGTGAGTTAATAGATTTCTGGGCAGATGAATTTTTATACTTTGCAAAACAGGGAATATCCATCCTCCTTGTGGAATATCCAGGATATGGACGATCCAAAGGATCTCCCTCCCAAAAATCAATAACCAAGGCATTTGTCAAAGCCTATGACATGATGTTAAAACGAAATGACATTGATCCTGAAAAAATTGTATTTTTTGGAAGATCAATAGGAGGAGGTGCTGTCTGCTCTCTTGCCCGGGAACGCAAACCAGCTGCAATAATTCTGATGTCAGCCTTTATCAACACAAAATCCTTTGCCGGCAAATATCTTGCACCGGGAGCTCTCATCCTTGATCCCTTTGATAATCTTAAAGTGATGGAGCAATTCAAAGGGCCTGCACTTATAATTCATGGCAGACATGATGAGCTTATACCCTATGATCACGGCCTCAAACTCCACAAAGCATGTAAAAACTCAAAACTTATAACCTATGATTGCGGGCACAATAACTGCCCCCCAAACTTAGATACATTTATCAATGATGTAAAAATCTTTTTAAAAGAATCCGGGATATAAGTCCTATAATCCAATCATATCAGATAAAAAACCCAAAGATTAATTTGCAATAAGTATTGCATTGATTTGCCTTATGTAATACTACATTTTTAAGTGTATGCTTTAAACATATTAAATGCGGAATTAATTTTATGTGTCTTGCTGTACCTTCAAAAATTATAGAAATAAATGATTCCATGGCAAAAGTGGATGTGGACGGCGTGGTAAGAGATACCAGTATCATGCTCATTGATGATGTCCAGATTGGTGATTATGTGATTGTCCATGCAGGCTTTGCCATTAACAAGCTTGATGAAAAAGCAGCTCTGCAGACCATTGAAGACATGCGTAATATTCTGGCGGCTGATGCAGGGCAGCACTGATCTTTGCTCTGGCCCTGAAATATGGAAGATAATAATGCTGCAAAACAGCTTGAAATCAATGGATTAGTCCAGGGTGTTGGTTTTAGGCCTTTTTTGTTTACCCTTGCAAAACAATATAACCTGACCGGTGAAGTTTCCAATACAGCCGGTGGTGTACTGGCCATAATAGAAGGACCTTTAAGCAGGCTTGAACAATTTGTTCAAAACATTAAAAAAAAACAGCCCCCTCTATCCAGTGTGACCTCTATTTCATCAAAAAAAATCCCAACAACAGGTTTTAAAACTTTTCAGATAATTCCAAGCAAATCATCCCATAAAAGCAACACCTTGATATCACCCGATGTCAGCATTTGTGATGATTGTCTGCTTGAGATGCAAGATCCTGATAATAGAAGGTTTGAATACCCTTTTATCAATTGCACCAATTGCGGCCCAAGATTTACCATTATAAAAGATATTCCCTATGACCGGCCAAAGACATCCATGAAAGCCTTTAAGATGTGCCCTGACTGTCAAAGGGAATATGATGACCCCATGGACAGGCGCTTCCATGCCCAGCCCAATGCATGTCCTGTGTGTGGACCCCAGGTTTTTTTAACAAATAATAAGGGCCTTAAAATTGATTTACACCCCAAAGATGCCTTAAAACAAGCTGCTGATCTGCTAAAAAAAGGGAAAATCATGGCCATAAAAGGATTGGGCGGATTCCATCTTGCGGTAGATGCCGGCAACAATAAAGCCGTGGACATGCTTAGAAAACGAAAGCTGCGGCCCCACAAACCATTTGCTTTGATGGCTCAATCAAGTTCAAGCCTGTTTAACCATGTAAGTGTGTCAAAAAAAGAGACCAAGATTCTTAATTCATTCCACAGGCCCATTGTTCTTTTGAATAAAAAAAATGTCACAGAAAATGCCGGACTTTCACCAGCCCTTGCACCATTTAATACATGCCTTGGGGTAATGCTGCCCTATACACCACTTCATTATCTTTTATTGGAAAAAGGGCCTGATATTCTTGTGATGACTTCTGGAAATCGATCGGGAGAGCCATTGTCCATTGATAATAAAGATGCTTTAAATGCTTTTTCCCATATTGCGGATTATTTTCTCTTCCATGACAGGGATATCTATTTTCGAGCTGATGATTCCATTGTCAGGGTGCAGGCAGGGCATGAAAGATTTATCAGGCGTTCCAGGGGATATACTCCCCTGCCCTTAGATCTTGATATGATACTTGAAAAAAATCTGCCCTGTATATTAGGATGTGGTGCAGAGATGAAAAATACCATCTGCCTTACAAAACAATCCATGATTTTTTTAAGTCAGCATATTGGAGAATTGAATAATCACAAGGTTAACAATTTCTACAATAAAAGTATTGATCATTTAAAAAAAATATTAGATGTTGAACCTGAAATAATTGCCCATGATATGCATCCTTCATATATGAGTACCCAATATGCAAAAACCCTTGCCAGAGCAGGAAAAGTATGCTTTGCCGTCCAGCATCACCATGCCCATGCTGTCTCCTGTATGGCTGAAAACAATTTAACAAAAAAAGTCATTGCAATAACCCTTGACGGTACTGGATATGGAACAGATGGTAATATCTGGGGTGGTGAAATTCTACTTTGCAGCCTTAAAAATTTTACAAGAAAGGCACAGCTTTCCTACATACACATGCCAGGTGGTGACAAAGCAGTGCTTGAACCATGGCGCATGGCAGCTTCTGTTTTATTCAAAGCCTTTGGCAAAGATTTTTTAGATCTTGATATCCACTATATAAAAGAGATGGACAGTAAAAAACTTGGCGTTATTGTTCAGATGATACAAAAAAATTTAAATTCCCCTTTAACTTCCAGCACAGGAAGACTTTTTGATGCAGTCTCCTCACTTTTATGCCTGCGCCATGTCATTTCCCATGAAAGCCAGGCTGCAATGGAACTTGAAGCTGTGGCTGCCGAGCCACAATCTGCCTCAGATCCCCATGCATATAAAGGGGCTAAGCCAGGATACAAGATAAAGCCCTATGCTTTTTCCATCATAAAAAACAAAAATATTCAAACCCATGATCAATATTATGAAATTGATTTCATGCCCTGCATACATGGAATTGTGAATGATCTTATGGATAAAACTGCCAATAATATTATCAGTCAGAAATTTCATCAAACCCTGATCACAGCCTTTGCTGATACAGCCGGAATAATAGCCATGGAAACTTCCATTGCCAAAGTAGTGCTCTCCGGCGGGGTCTTTAACAATAATCTTATTTTAACAGGAATGATCAAAGAACTTGAAAAAAACAAGCTGACTGTTTTTACCCATACCAAGGTGCCCACAGGAGACGGTGGCATCTCTCTTGGGCAGGTTGTATCGGCCGGGGCACAAATGAGATAGGGCTGGGAGGTATAAGGCAATAACACCTCCACTGGCAGCACTAACAGAATCGTAAAACCCTCTTCTAAAATAAAATTACATAATACGATATAAGAGCTTGAATGTTCATCAAAATTCACGTTCAAACTATATTGTAAGAACTTTACTTTGCATTTCCAGACCGGGCATGATTATCTCCAATAAAATTTAATGCCGGCCTGATTTGTTGCAGGGCATATTTTTCATCTATAGTTGAATCCCATTCATAAAATCTAATTTAACTTGTACTACCATATACAGTATGTTAAATTTTATCAGACTGAGTGGTTTTTATATTGTGAATTCCCCGATCAAGCGGAAAACAATCTGGTATAATCCTCGGCATCCTATTCATCTCTACTTTCATTTGTTTCAACTACACGACTATTTTTAAAAAGGAGACAAAAAAATGAGAAAATTATTACCAGTATTGATTGGATTGGCCATGGGTGCATCATTTCTGTATGCATACAATGAATCCACAGCAGCATCTGAATCAAATTTGAAAGCCACAGATAGTGGTATCTGGGTCAAAAAAGCAGACATGCCAACTGCTAGAAAACGTTTTTCTATCAGTGTGGTGAAGGGTAAAATATACGCTATTGGCGGGAGTGTTAAAGGAAATTTTAAAGGGCAATCGACTGTAGAAGCATATGATCCAGTTACTGATGTATGGACGAAAAAAACAGACATGCCAACTGCTAGACAATGGCTTTCTACAAGTGTAGTCAACGGAAAAATCTATGCTATTGGGGG
>CAZYDL010000099.1:6290-10787 GCA_964646305.1 uncultured Desulfobacula sp.
TATTGGGGGGACTGATTCTTCAAGTTGCCCTCCACGGAAAGTATTCCCTTCGGTTGAAGAATATGAACCAGTTAAAGATGTATGGTCAAAAAAAGCAGATATGCCAACTTCACGAGCTGGAGTTTCTCTATGTGTTGCCGGTGAGGAAATTTATGCTATTGGAGGATATGATCCTTACAGTGGTTTGCGAACTGTAGAAGTGTACAACCCCAGAACAAATAAGTGGGCAAAAAGGTCTGAAATACAGTTAAAGCGGTTAGGTCATTCTGCAAGTGTAGTTAATGAGAGAATCTATGTAATTGGTGGTGCACCATATGGATGGGAACCCTGTCATAATGTGGTAGAAGAATATAATCCACATACAGATATCTGGACAACTAAAGGCATCATGACAATTCCAAGAATGAGTATGTCGACTTGTGTATTAAATAAAAAAATATATGTTATCGGCGGATCAAAAACAGCTTTTAGTAAGCCATTGGTATTGGTAGAGGAATATAATCCTGAAATTAATGATCTGGTAGAGAAAAATATTGGCATAGATGGAAAATAATTACATCTATAACATTCAATGTTATGGAAATTTTTCCATATATTAACACTGTTATATGAGGAATATTGCCATGAAAAAATCAATCCTGTCCCGATATCATGTAAATGACGTTCCCCTTATACTCAAACCAATTTTCTATCTTTACGGCTACGGTATTCCATTTATTTTGTTTCTGTATTTTTTGTTAGTTCATGCAACGAGTAAGATCGTTATCACGGGAAATAGTGTTTTGAAAGATAATCAGAATTATATCATTTGCTTCTGGCATACATTTATCTGTTTATATTTTACGGTTTTTAACAAAAATCGAAACCATATATGGTTGCAGCATCCAACCTGGTATATGAAACCCAGTCATGTGATGCTTCGCTTTGTGGGTGTAAAAAAGATCATTTTAGGCTCTTCAGGGCACTCCGGGCGAGAAGCTGCAGATGACTTGGTCACCAATCTTAAAAAAGGATATTCTACCGTAATCCTGCCTGATGGGCCAAGTGGACCGCCTTTCAAAATGAAAAAAGGGATATTTCATATTGCTTTACAGAGTAACACTCCGGTAGTCCCCATTCGTTTTGAAGCTACACCATGTTTTGTTAGCCCAAATTGGGATTGCCGCCGATGGCCTATTCCATTTTCCGAAATTAAGATAACTATTGAGGAGGCGATACATATTACAGAGGAAAATTTCGAGTCTGCATATCATCATGTGTTAGCATGTTTAGGGCATGAATACTGCGCTGGGTAGCATATAACGAATAAGGTTACACTATATTGAGCCATAGACAGCATTAATAGCCATTCTCCCACTGTAATTTTTATAATATATATTCATCCAAATTTTAAAAATTGTTTCCCGGAGCTGACCAATAATGTTTTTTATCTCCAATATAAACCACAGTAATCTTTTTAAATTTGAGTTTGACGTAGCTCATATAATATAATTATTTTTTGTAAATTTATTTTTTGTAAATTTATTTACTTTATACCACAACATATATTATTATGAATTTTATTGAGATTGATCAGAATACCAAATGTGTTCTGGTAATTTTATAATTTGGGGAGTGTGCAGACTATGGCAAGTATTCTTGTTTCTGAATATAAAGATATTATTCAAAATTTCATCAAAAGCTTATAATTATTATTTTGATTAATGAAATTAATAATGACGTGAATTCTATCCTGTTATGGAGCGAATATGAAATATAATTTTAAAGAACTGATTGATATACCCAAGTTGCAGGAACTGACCGATGAATTGTATATGGCTGCTTCTATTCCTTCCGCTATTATCACTATGAACGGAGAAGTTCTCACCGGATCGGGGTGGCAAAGGATATGCACGGATTTTCACAGACAGCACCCACAAATCGAAAAAGAATGTATCAAAAGTGATATAAAAATTAGAAAGAAGCTGGATGAGGGCGAGCCTTTTGCCATCTATAAATGTCCGCGTGGCTTGGTTGACGCATCTTCACCAGTGATCATAGCCGGAGAACACGTCGCAAATATTTTTGCAGGACAACTCTTTTTGAAACCTCCGGATGAAGCTGTAGAACAATCATTCAGAGAACAGGCACAGAAATTTGGTTTTAATGAAACAAAATATATGGAGGCTTTTAGGGAAGTTCCAGTTTTCACAAAAGAGAAGTTCAGAGCTGCCCTTTCTTTTCTTTCCAAATTAACAACAATAATTGCTGGCATGACTCTTATACGGTTGAATGAACTTGAATCTAAAGAGGCTTTGCTGGAGAGTGAATCAAAATTTAGAAGTTATATATTTAATGCACCCTCAGGAATATTTGTTGTTGATAGTAATGGATCCTATATAGAGGCGAATAAAGCGGCTGAAAAAATCACCGGATATTCCAATAGCGAATTGTTAAAAATGAACCTTATGGATCTCATTGCCAGCGATGATCATCAAAAGGCTGAAGCACATTTTAAAACTGTTGTTCAATCTGGAGAATCGGTCGGAGAATTATCGTATCTTAAAAAAGATGGAAGCCAGAATTATTGGTCAATAAAGGCTGTGAAGATTAATGAGGATCGCTTTCTTGGGTTTGTAAATGATATCACAGAACGTAAACAAAAAGAAAATCACTACAAACAAACAATTGAAAGTTCTATTGATGGCTTCTGGTCCGTTGACTCAAAAGGAAAGTTTTTGGATGTAAATGATGCCTATTGCAGATTAAGCGGCTATAGCCGTGATGAACTCTTGGGTATGGCAATTATGGATGTCGAGGAATCGGAATCACGTGAAGAAACAGAGCAACGGATACAAAAGATCATAACGCATGGAAGTGATAGGTTCGAAACCAAACATCGACATAAAAATGGTAGTATAATAGATGTAGAGATCAGCACAAGCTACAGCCAGGACAATGGTGGAATGTTTTTTGTATTTGTTCGTAATATCACAGATCGCAAGAAGGCTGAAGAAAATTTAAGGAAGAGTGAAAAAAAACTGTCAATTCAAAATCAAATCGCCAATATATTTCTTACTACTGCAAATGAAGAAATGTATGGAGAGGTTCTGAACGTAGTTTTAGATGCAATGGAAAGCCCCTATGGGACATTTGCCTATATTAACGAGGATGGTGACAGAATTGTACCCTCCATGACCAAGGATATCTGGGATGAATGTAAAATGCCTGATAAAGGGACCTTTTTCCCACGTGAAACATGGGACGGCACCTTATGGGGGAAATGCCTTATTGAAAAGAAAAGCTTTTCAACAAACGGTCCTTTTACCTTTCCAAAGGGTCATATGCATATTGACAGAGCTTTGGCTACGCCAATAACTCATAAAGGTGAATTAATCGGTAATTTCATGGTAGGCGATAAGCCCACCGATTATTCAAAAGATGACATAATTTTGCTGGAAGCCATTGCAGATCATGTTGCGCCTATTTTAGCCGCCAGATTATTGAATGAACGATATGAGATAGAACAGAAAAAGACACAAAGCAAGGTGATAAAGAATCAGTATTATCTTACTAAAGCTCAAGAAATTGGTAAGATTGGTACTTGGGAATTGGATATTCAGAAAGATATCCTGATATGGACTGATGAAAATTATAAAATCTTTGGTGTGCCACTGGGAACAGAATTGGACTATGGGATATTTCTGAACTGTATTCATCCAGAAGACAGGGATTATGTTCATCAAAAGTGGAATGCTGCATTAAATAATAAACCGTATGATATCATGCACCGACTCATTGTCAATAATGAGGTCAAATGGGTGAGAGAAAAAGCCGATATAGAATTTGATAAGGCCGGCAAACCTGTCATGGCCATTGGATTTACACAGGATTTAACCGGCCTCAAGCAAATAGAGGATGCACTGAAAGAGAGTGAACAAAAATTTAGGACAATGTTTGAACAAGCTCCTTTGAGTTACCAATCTTTGGATGAAGATGGAAATTTTAAAGTAGTGAATCAAACCTGGCTTAATATCCTTGGCTATTCACGCGAAAAGGTTATCGGAAAATCCTTTGGTGACTTTTTACACCCTGATTGGAAGGACCATTTCAAAGAAAATTTTCCCAAGTTCAAAGCGATTGGTGAAATTTTAGGGGTTGAATTTGAAATGATCAAAAAAGATGGTTCTTTGATACTTGTTTCTTTTCATGGAAAGATTAGTAAAGATAAAAACGGTAATTTTCAACAAACACATTGTATATTTCAAGACATCACCAAGCGCAATCAGATGGAGGAAGCCCTCAAAGAGAGTGAACAAAAATATCAAACTATAATGGAATCCATGAAAGAGCCATTATATATTGGCTCCCAAGATTTAATCATTAAATATATGAACCCCGCAATGATCAAAAGAACAGGTCATGACGCTACGGGGGAACGTTGTTTCAAAGCTATTCATGATTTAGACAAAAGATGTCCTTGGTGCCATTATGAAGATGTCATGGATGGTAATACTC